>DAIEQA010000233.1:0-2868 GCA_027348115.1 Ignavibacteriales bacterium | reverse complement strand
TCATACTTTGAACTAGGGGCCGGTCCGAGCAAAGGCCCGGTTGGTGCAAGCAGCGAGATAGAATTAAATTTTTTATTGAAGAACATCGGCGGATTGTGCCCGCCGTTAGCATAAAGCGATAATCCTTTTTTATCGTTTGAAAGTTCGCAGTAGAAAAGCGAAGTGAATTTGTCGTCGCTGAAAATTTTATTTACGAGTTCATTTAGGCGCTGCATCATTGGTGAAATTTTAATTTGGAATGTGCTGGCCATTCTAAGCGCACCAGAAATATACATCGCTTCCGCCGCAGCACCTAATCCTTTTGAAGCTGCGTCGCCAACAACTATACCAAGCCGCTCTTCCTCGTCGCCTATCTTAAGATAATCGTAAAAATCTCCGGCAACATTTTCTGCCGGAATTGTAACGCCGAAGATATCGTAGGAATGAAATTTATATTCATGCGCAGGAAGGATGCTGCGCTGAAGCTGTTTTGCTTTGTCGATGTCGGCAATCAAATCTTTGCGCGACTGACTTAAATATTTCTCATTTAACTTCGAAGTTAAAACCGTAGCCACAATATTTAAGGTATACTGGAGCTCGCTTCCAATCATTCCGCTGTTAACAGCGAGTAAATATTCGTAGAATTTCTTTTCACCTATTCTAACTTTGCGGCCAACTCCCGCGGCAGAGTATTTTATTATTCCTTTGCTAATAAGAGTTTTATTCGTTTCGTCGCCAAGGACAGTTCTCTCATTGGCAATTCTTTCGAAGAAAGGATAATCCTTTATATGTACTATAAAGTCTTCCGGAATCTTCTCGACCTTACCGGTTTGAAAAACAAGCTTATAAGCTTTCTTCCGCGGTTCCAGCTTCCATATTCTTCCGCCTGTCAATTGTATTTCTTCGTTGCGCACAATCTGTTTTACAACGTCGGCAAGCAGATCTTTTTCCGATTCAAAATGCTGTGAAGCTACCGATTCAATTGTTCTGTAAAGTTTTTTTTGATCCATAAAAGAAAATCTTATTCGGAATAGAAATTAATAATTTTTTGAAGAGCATTCTTACAAACCTCGTTAAACTCATTCGAAGAGAATGAATTCATTATACTGTTGAAGGTTGGCCTGTAAACACCTTTGGCAACATATCCGCCTCCTTCAAAAACCCCGATCTTATTTTTATACTTATCTTCGTTCGGTGTTGGAATCGGCGTTCCCGGCTCAACTAAATTTTTCCATTTGCTTTCAAAATTTACCAGGGTTGTAAGATTAGCTTCCCACGGTTCTACGTTTGGAGGATACATATCCTGGTAAGTATCGTCGCTGCCGTATTCGTCGGCAAGACCTGCAAGTCCATGCCCGAATTCGTGAACGAATACCTGCTTAGAAGCTTTATTATCCACCGTAGTCATTGAGTAAAAATCATAAACCGAACCGCCTCCATATTTAGAACTGTTCACAAGAATATAAATTTGGTCGTAAGGGGCATTGGCGGCAATGTTTTTAACTTTGAAATAATTAGTTGTCATTAGGTAACGTTCGCTGTCGAATGTATAAAACCTCGAATCGAGAAGCGTGTTTTTCCAAACATGTTTTCCGGGAATGTCCGTGCCCGATTCCTCGGAAGGAGCTTCAACTCCCCATATGTTAATTTTATTTTCATTTTCCTTGAACGGAGAATATTCAAAAAGATAACCTGCGAAGCGCTCGCAATCCTTATGGAATTTTTCCATTTCATCCTTTGTGTATCCTTCCGGAATAAAAACTATGTCAAGTTTATCCGAAGAATCGCCTGAGTAATGAACCTTGAAATCCGGGTAAGGAGCAATTTTTTCTTCGATGATGAAATAATTCTTCGGATCGACAACGTACTCAAATTTTTTAACAAAATTATTCTGCTTATCGCGCCGATCTATTTCCACTTTAACTTTTACTTTGGGAAACGGCATTACGACTGAGCCCTCCATAGTCCTCGTTATTGTTTTTGCCTCTTCCGTGGTTTGCCATTCTTGGTAGAGATCCGAAAAGCCCCGTGAATAAATTAACTGGTTCGTTGAGTCATCAAATACTTTCAGGAAATAATTTCCGAAATTCAAATTATCGATTAAATTATTCTTCGATCCGCTCCATGGACCTTCCTCGATAAGTCGATTAAATGAAATTATTTCGGAATCCTTGTTCCCGGTGTGGTAATAATCCATGCGGAGAGTTTTGCCGGTAAAGAAGTTATTAAAATTAATCTGGGCATGAATAGAAACACAGATAAAAAACAACAGGGCGAAGAGATTTTTCATAGTCTATTCCCGGGATATTATGATTTTACTTTTCTGGAGCCTGGCTTTATTGCAGGAATGTTTTGTTTACATAAAGGACATTCTTCCGGTTGATACGATACTACCTCTAACTGTAAAGTACTGAACTGCGGTACCCCGAATTGTACTTTATTATTACTCCTGTCAACAATGTACCCTACTCCGGCAACAATGCCGCCGCCGCTGCGAACTATTTCCATAACTTCAAAAACGGAACCGCCGGTAGTTACAACATCTTCGCACACCAAATATTTCTTCCCCTCTTCAATTTGAAATCCTCTTCTCAAAGTTAATGTCTTATCCTCGCGTTCGGCAAAGATCGATTTCTTTCCAAGTAAGCGGGCAACTTCCTGCCCTACTATAATTCCGCCTATAGCAGGAGAGATTACAACATCGATTTCATGATCTTTAAAATGATCGGCTATTAATCCGCAAATTATTTCATTGTACTCGGGATACTGTAAGACAAGAGCGCATTGAAAATACTGGTTGCTGTGCCGGCCGGAAGTCAATAAAAAATGCCCGTTTAAAAGGGCATTTGTTTTCAAAAATATTTCCAGAATTTTTTCGTTTTTCATTTT
>DAIEQA010000232.1:0-34664 GCA_027348115.1 Ignavibacteriales bacterium | reverse complement strand
CCATACTTTGCTTAGCTGCAGTAACAGCAAGCCGCCGATGTTCTTTTGCATCGTTTATTGAAGGAGAAATTTTGTTGTACGGAACTTTATTTTCCGGGTCGAACATTCCCAAACGAAATCGCGCTTCCATTAATCTCTTAACAGAAACATCTATATCTTTTTCCGTGAGATATCCTTTCTCAATTGCTTCTTTCAAATTACTGTAAGTATTACCGCAATTAAGATCGCATCCTGCTTTTACCGCAAGCGCCGCGGCTTCCGTTAAAGACGATGCGTATTTATGACCTAAATAAATATCGCTTACCGCGTCACAATCCGAAACTACGTAACCTTTGAATCCCCACTTATCTCTCAGTAAATCCGTAAGAAGATATTTATTTGCGCTAATCGGTATTCCTCTAAAACTGTTGTATGCCGACATGATTGAGTAAGCTTTTCCTTCTTTAACGCATGCTTCAAATGCAGGCGCGTATGTATCTAAAAAATCACGTTCGGTCGGGTCGACATCAAATTTGTGACGAAGCGGTTCGGGTCCGCTGTGCACAAGATAATGTTTGGGAGTTGCAACCGTTTTTAAATAAACAGGATCGTTGCCCTGCATACCTTTAACAAAAGCTACACCCATCCTCGAAGTAAGAAAAGGATCTTCGCCATAAGTTTCCTGTCCCCGTCCCCAGCGCGGGTCACGAAAAATATTTATGTTCGGCGACCAAACGGTTAATCCAATAAAAAGAGCATTCTTCTTATCATGCTTGTACTCATTATACTTCGCGCGAAACTCATCCGAAATTACCGAAGCAACATTAAACAAAAGACTATCGTTGAAAGTGGCAGCTAATCCTATTGCTTGCGGAAAGACAGTAGCTACTCCGGTACGCGCAACGCCATGTAATCCTTCATTCCACCAATCATAATACGGGATACCAAACCGAGGAATAGCAACTGCTATGTTCATCATCTGCGATATTTTTTCTTCCAGGGTCATTCGGGAAACAAGGTCATCAACTCTTTCACTAACTGATAAGGAGGCATCCTTAAAGGTTTCGTTCTGTGCACTAACATTAAAGCTGATGACTAAGGAGAAAAGCGCTGCATAGATTCGAAAATGATTTTTCTTCATCGGCGGTATCCCGTGTTCATTAAACAATTATCTATATTAAAATGCTTGCCGTTAAAAATTTATAATTACTTCATTACCGTTTTTATGATTGATGCTTAAGACCCCTCCGCTTTTAAATTTTTTCCAGGTATATCCTTCTTGATTCGGTTTTTTCACTTCTTTGATTTGAAAATCATTGATCTTTACCGATAAAGGCTTCGACTTCACACGAAACGTTTCCACCGAGGAATTATCAAACGTAGAGTATCGAATTTCTTTGTGCGAGTATTGAATGTTCTTAACTACGGATGTTGATGCCAACAAATGATTTTCATCTGCCGGCGCCCATTCGGGTACGGCTGCCAATCCTTCCATGAAATGCTGAATGTAATCTCCGTAGCCGTCGGTAAACCATGAAGTAGGCCAATCGGGACCTGTCCAAACATAACCGTTATCTTCACACATGTATGTAGCAAAGTTGAAAAAGCGAAATGCTTCGTTTTTATAATTTTCATCTCCGGTTTTTTGATGCCACAAAGCGCACACGGAAGCATAACGCGCAGTATGACTTCCCATCGGCTCGTAACACCAGGTTTGTTCCCGTATTGCATCAACGCCGTCAACCTTGAATGCGCTTTTTACCCAATTCAGCAATGCCGGAACATCAGTCTTCCAATGTGAATCTTTCTCCGCGTGTTTTAAAATATATCGCGCTGTTTCAACAGGAGTTATTTCTACTCTATTAATTCTATTGGGATCACTTAATACGTCTTCAAAGTAACCGTTCCATACAAATGTTTTCATCGGACCGTTTTTGGCGAATAACCAATTCCAGGCAAGGGTGCCCGCGCTTTTGTAAGCATCAATTTTTTCTTTGGGAAGTTTAATCCGCTCGCCAATACGAATCAACTCATCAAACAATTTAACCGGATCTACAACGTTAGAACAGTAATCGTCTTTTATTTTCCCCGTCTCGGCGTTTATTCTAAACGGCCACGGAGATGAAAAAGAAAAATCGGCAGAAAATTTTTTAGATGATGCAGAAACATTTCGTACATTTTTGGCAAGCGCGTCTGCACAATTTACCGAGGCATCAAGATATTTTTGTTCGCCGGTAATTTCATAAAACTGCAGATAAGCAAAACCAAGTTCACCAACTTTGTCAGGTTCAATAAAATGAAATCCGTCTCCGCGGCCTTCGTTTTCCCATTTTGTTGCGCCGCTATAAATCAGGCTGCGGGGGTCTGCGCTTGCGTACGGACATTTAGCCCACAACCATCCATCAGGAGTTGTTCCGTTAGACAACATTTGATCCAAACATTCTCTCACAACTTTTAAAACTGAGGCGTCTCCGGAATACATGTAATAATCAACCGCAAGACTTTGAACAAAACCGGCAAAAGTGCACGCCGGGTTTGGCATCCAATCCGTGCCGCTTTTGCCTTCATAAAAATTTTTATTTTGCCGCGGACCGTCAAAATCCGCATGAACCATATAGAGTTTAAGTTTGGTAGTAGGTTCAACCGGGCAGTTCTTAATAAAGTCCGCGGCTAATTTCATAACGTGGGAATATCCGGCGCCGGGCACATTCGGTTTATACCATGATAGAATTTTTCCGGTCTTATCATTTATTGCTTTGTGCGAACAGATTGTATCAACCGGAAATTTTGATACTTCATAGTCGTTCTGGGCACAAAGATCCTGAATAAACAAAACCGGAAATATCAGTGCTAAGATTAAAAAATATTTTCCTTTCATAGTTTCTATTATTCAATTACCGCAAAAATATTTCACCATTCTCCTTTTTCATACTCAAATCCTTTTGAGTACAAAAGCGGCTGCACTGATTTCACTCTTGCTAGGAAGCTGCCGTAATTTTTATTTTTCTCCGGACTCCAGACTACTTCTGCAAAACCTAAAATCCGCGGAAAGATTTGGTGCTGAACATCGCTTTCAAGAACTTGTTCCGTCCATAACGCGCACTCGCTTCCAATCACAAATTTCTTTTCGTTCTCTTTCAAACTGTCCGGCGTGGGATTGAATGAATAAACTTTTTCCAAATTCAGGATCGGCATCCAATCCGGTTTAGTTTTCTTTTGCACGGCTGAGTGCGGGTAATCAAAATAGACATAGATATTATCCGCATTGACAGTATAATATCCATCCCTTGCAGCTTCCCATGATTCACCGGGGTGCCATCCTTCCACAATTTGATTTTTCGGAATGCCGTCTTTAATATTTTCAGCCCAAGCCAAAGTTTTAACGCCTTTGGTTGAAATGAAATTACAAATGTCTTTTAGAAAATAATTTTGAAGCATGTTTTCATTGGCCAATTTTTTTGAAGCAACCATGCTCTTACAGTCGGGACATTTTTCCCAAATACCTTTAGGCCGTTCGTCCCCGCCGACGTGAATAATTTCCGGTTTGAAAATATTTATAACTTCGGCAAGTTCGTTTTTTATAAATGAATAAACATTATTCTTGCCGGCACAGTAAGTATTTCCATCGGCATTTGTAGAGCATAAAAGTTCGGGATAACTTTTCATAACCGCTCTTGAGTGACCGGGCATTTCAACTTCGGGAATAATATTTATATAAAGATTTTTTGCATAGCGGATTACGTCTTGAATTTCTTGCTTGGTATAATATCCGTTTCTTTCCCTTGCATTAAGCGAATCCATGTACGAACCGATCTCGTTCAGCTTGGGATATTTTTTGCTTTCAATTCTCCATCCTTCGTCGTCGACAAGATGCCAATGAAACGTGTTGAGTTTTAAGAGCGCCATTACATCCAAAACTTTTTTTACAAAGGCAACGGATTGAAAATGCCGGCTGGCATCAAGCATGAATCCGCGGTAAGGATATCTTGGGTAGTCTGTTACTTGACAGCAAGGAAAATAAACCGATTCATTTTTGTCCTTAGCTAAAATCATTCTCATCGTTTGTATGCCGTAAAAAACTCCTTTATAATTATTTCCATGTAGGGTTATTTTATTTCCGTCAATCTTAAGAATATACCCGTCGGCTTCTTTAACGAGCGAAGGATTAACGCCAAGAAAAATTCCATATCCCGATTTGCTGTTCTTTACATCCAGCTTTATTCCGGTTACTTTTTCAATTTCGTCCCGAAGATAAAGTCCAAGTTTTTTTAACTCAATAGTAGAATTCTGAATTTTAATTTCGCTGTGGTTTTTAATTACAAATTGACCGGCCAACGCTGTTTGGGATACCGGCTTGGGGATAATGTTTAACTCTCGGGCAAAAAAGGAATTACAGCCAAAGAGCAGTAGAATGACAATGAGACTAAATATTTTTTTCATCTATAATCCCGTGTTTAGTAGTGGAACTGGCTTAGAAGGCATATTTCTATTCTTGAAAAGAATTTTCATAAAACGAGGATATAAAGAAAGGATGCAGTTAAAAATAACTGCATCCTTAAATAAAGCACCGATTATTTTACCATCATCATCTTGATGGTATGAGAATACGTGCCGGAAACCATCTGGCAGAAATAGATTCCGGAGGGCAATCTCGATCCATCAAACTGAACTTTATAATTCCCAGCTGCTTGTGCTCTATTAACTAATGTTTGAATTTCTCTTCCAAGAACATCAAAAATTTTCAATGTAACAATACCCTGTTTCTTAACACTGTAGTTAATTATAGTTGCAGGGTTGAATGGGTTAGGATAGTTTTGTTCAAGTCTGTAATCCGTAACCATTGCATTCGTTTTGTTATTATCTTCAACCGCGGTGGTCCATTGATTTCCAATCCATGTGTTGGTCCAAACAGATACGTCCGCATAAGACCGGTCGTTACTCTTAGCCGAATAAGTAAGAACGCACTCTCTTGTATAATCCGGAGGAGTTCCGTCGTTATCGTTTCCAATTAGATCCATAGGGATGCGCATTCCAACTTGCGGTTTAAATACGAAGCCGGTTTGATGTATGGTAGCAAGTTTTTCAAAAGGAATCTTGGCTTCCATCTTATAACCGGACGGGAATTTTTCTACGAATTTGAAATCGCTTGAAGTCGTATCGAGAACGACGCCGCCTAAACTCTGATCGAGGATAACACCGTATTTGTTAAATCTAAAATGTAAATCGGTTTCTTTTCCGGTTTGATAAGCCGTATGCGATTCTCCACGCCAATCGTATAAGCCGAGGAATAAATCAACGCCGTCATAGAGATAAGAATAATCTAAATTATTGGTAGGATCTTCATAAAGTATATCATCATTCACGTCTATAGCAACATAAAGATTATTTTCATCCATAGCTAAATAAGTGCTAAACGAAAAATCGGCGTCGTTATTTAAAGAATATCCCATACCTTCCGGTATATGAGTAGTGCCTGCAGCTTTGGAAACAACGGTAGGCGTAATAGAAGCCCATTCGGAAAAATCGCCGTCGGCTTTAAACCCAATAGGAGCCGTATCGTGAATTACGGGAACGCCCTTAGCTAAATTTGTAGTTCCGTTTGAAGTAACAGTCATCGGACCTACGTTACCGGCAGCATCCGTACAAACAACGGCATAATAATATGTAACGTTCTGATCCGTACCGGGGGCAATAAGAGCATGTTCCAACGTTTGAGTGCCTTCCGGTATGGCGTGCCCAATATGATCGACATCTTTGGAAGTTAAATCCGTTATAGGTTTGGTACTGCAGTATACATCGTAAACTTCGCCGTTTTCAAAAGGAACATCTTCCCATTGAACCAGGTTGTAATTTCCTGTTACCGGTGTAGCTTGAACCTGGTTAACGGCTTGAGGAGGCATAACATCGAATACCGGCGAGCCGGTCCAAATTTCATCTAAGTACACAACTTGGTTCTGCCATCGTGTATCGTTTGTTCTGAAAATCTTGAATCGCCATACTCTGGTAGTATCAAATACACCGTTTACCTGTGCCGAGGTAAGATCATCCCAAACACCGGCGTATTTATCGAATTTTCTAAGCGGTATCGCCAACGATTTCCATGTATTGTCGTAATTCATGTCGTCGGCTTTAACAACATACGAAGCTTCGAACGGATAATCACCCGTTAAAGTGCTGTCTCTATCGTCATCCTGGAAAATAATTCTTAAATCTCCAATGCCTGCCGGAGCTTTAATTTTGAATTTCAATGTATCTATAGCCCATTGTTCTTCAAGACTTACAGGCCTCTTAAATTCCCATATAGGGCCGTCCCATTGACCTGGTGTAGTCCACTTCAACGAATAACTATGTGTTGCCGGATTAGAAGTTTGTTCGTTTGATACAACGCAAGAGCCGGCTCTTCCTTGTGAAAAAATCAGGTTTGACGGAATAGCTTTACCATTGAAGAAAGTAAGCGGCTTACTATGCAAGCCGTGCAATTCCATCTGATCAAAAATTATACTTCCCTCGCAATTAACATCCGTCACTTGATTTACAACAAACTCCCAAACGAAACCTTTAATCATATCAAGATCGAGCTGAGAATTGCCCCACTGAACACCACCCCATCCTTCTTGAGTAAATCCATGACCGTCGTCGCTACCGTTGTTTTGAAGAGGCATGGACCAATAATGCCAACCCGGAGTTTTATCGGCAAGAATATGAATAAAGCTATAATATTTTTCGCATTCGGTTTGAGCGCTGGCCGAGGTGCCTCTTGCCGCGTCGCTGCAATCCAATAAACAGAATCTGAACAAAACATCTACCTGGTCGGTAACGGGTTTGTCCACATAATAACGGAATGTAATGCTGTCATAACCGGAAAGATCGTAAACGCCGTTTGGATCCGGATTCCATTGTTCCGCACCTACGAAATCTCCCCATGAAGCCCAACCGGAAGTTCTGTACTCAACTTTCATAGCACCTGTTCCGGAATAAACAGGACTGGAGACGAATGATCTGCGCAGGTAATCGCCTTTAGCCGGCTGATCGATTAGATATACCCATTTGGTCGAATCAGCTGCGTTATCAAAGTTGTCTAGAACTTTTTGAGCTTTTAAATTTGCTACCAAAGCAAAAATAAAAACTAAATAGAATAATTTTTTCATAGTCTAATCCTTTTTTAGTTAGATTATCGAAAATTAAGATAACGATTAATTGGGGCCTTGGACAAATTAAATGCTTTGAGCGCACGAATAGGACGGTAAACGAGTCGATCAAAAGCGGCGGGCCGGCTTTACATACAATTTGTTTACGTTCTCACAAACACGTTTTAATTTTTTTTGGTGATCAGCATTTTATTAATTCACTTCAAAAAAAGCATTTTACGCGTCTCAGAATATTTCCCGGCAGTTAATCTATAAAAATATACGCCGCTTGATAATTGAAAGTTGCTGGTTGACAATTGAATGTTGTAGCGCCCTGCTTGTTGAATTTCGTTAATAAGAATTGCCAACTCTCTTCCAAGCACGTCATAGACTTTCAACGTTACTATACCGGCAACCGGTAACTGGTAACCGATAACTGTTGTTGGATTAAACGGATTGGGATAATTTTGTTCGAGACGAAAATCGTAGTCTTTACGAACATCATTAAAAGAAACGCTGGTTTTTATCTCTCCTATTAACGGAATATTTAGCGTGTTAAGATTGGTAGATACTTGCAAGGTGTCTTCAAAACTTCCGGATAAGTCTGGTCTAAAATAAACTCTGAAAACCAGACTGTCGTTGGCATTAATTAACGCTGGGAATTCAAACGGAACATAGAATGCCCTTTCCTTATTGTTAATAGAAACTGCAACAACGGGAAACGGATTATTATTTTTCAATACAATCTTTGCGGAAGCGGTATCATCCTGACTGTCTGCATTAAAGCGAAGAATGTTAGCCGTTGAAAAAATATTATTGCCGCTTGTTATCTGTCGATAGTTCCACGGATAACGATATGCCCTGTAAGTAGAATAGTTGTCGTTAAATTTAAGCTCGAATACTTTTTTACCGGTGCGCGTTACTTCGGTAATAGCCGGCACCGCGGCTCCCCAGCAAATAAATGTGTTTCCGTTTGTTAATCTTTGCGAATAACCGAGACCGATGCTGTAAACATCCGGCGTGTTTCTAAACTGCCAGACAAGCGTAGCGGTTTTATTTTTCTCATCAATCTTATACTCAAGCGATCTGGAAAAAGACATAACTGCAGGTTCCCTTCTGCATCCGTTATCGAAAAGAATCAGGTTTCCATTCTGCAGCCGCCTTGCCGAATGCTGCCAGGAAAAGCCAAGTGTATCGTTAACAAACTTGAATTGATTTTTCTTTCCTCCGAGTCGCCAAATAATATCGCCGGTTTTTCTGTCTATCTTATCTATTTCCTGAGTATTCCTAAGCGAGACTATCAAATTTCCGTCGAAGTCCACATCGATAGAATTTCCGTGAGCAACATCAATTGTTCCTTGCGTAAGATCCGTGTAGCTGTCTGTTATATCAATATGATCCCAGGTACTCCACTGAAAAATCACATTCTTATTTTTGTCCATTTCCTGAATTACATAAGCTATTACCGAAGCCGAAGTGCGGCCGCCCTGAATAATTTTACTCATGTCGGTAGTGTGGCTTTCCATTCCGAGAATCAAATAATTTCCGTTAGGAAGAATTCTTAACTCATGGAGATCTGTATTTACTCCGTTCCTTGTTTCGATGCTGTCGATTACATTATAATTTTTATCGAGGATATAATAACGATCCGTCTTAAGATCGTAATACGATAGCGTTCCGTTCGGTTGGGGTTTGAAATCATAAACACCGCCGGCTGTTTTTCTTTTAAAGATCGGAACGCCCTTATTATTTATTATCATGATGTATGGCGCGATTGAAGTAGTGGTTGCAAGAAAAATATAATTTGAATCGCAGCCGGCAGAAGAGACTATTGAGAACCCGATTGAATCCGACAGGCACGACTGTGCGGAATTTTCATTTCCTACTTTTTGCGCGGACAAACTTATACATGTAAACAAGAATGCAGTGATAGTAAAAATTAATTTTTTCATTTTAGTCCGAACATAAAATTAATCTGTATATTGCCGTTGATACCAAAATTTTCCGATGCAGTTTTACTTAAACATGATTTGCCATTCACGTTTGCTGAAAAATAACAATTTGGGAATTCAGAATTTTTGAGCGGCTTTGGCGACATAATCGTTTAACCCATAAAAATGCTCGCTCACAGCATTCTCCGAATAAAAGATCATCTTTGCCCTTTGAAGCATCTATAAATTATTTAATTTGATTACGCCAAATAGAATAATGATGAGAATTAAAAACATATTTTGCCCGGGAACATACACAGCGGCAAAAGCTAAAATAAATTTTAAATCACGTATTCTTCTTCAAGGTGCAGGAATAAAAATGGAAACACAAAAATTTGACAGAGTTGCATCAATAGATGCATTAAGAGGTTTTGACATGCTGTGGATAATTGGCGGCGATATGATTATTCATGCATTAAAAGATTATACCGGGTGGGGCTGGGCAGTTTGGTTTTCAAATCAGCTTACCCATGTCGATTGGAACGGGTTTCATCTTTACGATTTAGTGTTCCCGCTATTTTTATTTCTCTCCGGCGCCGCAATGCCTTTTTCAATTACAAAACAATTAGAAAAGGGTGTTCCCAAAAAATTAATCTACAGAAAAGTTATCATAAGAACCTTGATGCTGATTTTACTCGGCGTAATTTATAACGGTCCGGGCGATTGGAAACTTGCAAATGTTCGCTTTGCAAGCGTGTTGGCACAAATTGGAATCGCTTATTGTTTTGCCGCGTTTATTTTTCTCAACACTTCGTGGAAGCAGCAGATTTATTGGGTAATCGGAATATTAATCGGCTACTGGGGAATCCAATCTTTGATACCTGTACCGGGGTATCCAAACGGAAATTTTACTTTGGAAGGTAGCATCAATGCATTCATAGATAGAATGCTGGTGCCGGGAAAATTATATCTTGGCGTTCACGACCCTGAGGGATTGTTAGTTAAAATACCAGCAACCGCCACCGCTCTTCTGGGCGTGCTAACCGGTTCTTTTATCAAGAATAATAAGCAAACACCGGTCATGAAATCAGCCATAATGTTCGCCGCCGGTATAATATTTTTAGCTTTTGCAAGTATTTGGAATTTTGTATTACCGATAAATAAAAATTTATGGACTAGTTCATTTGTATTTCAAACTGCAGGCTGGTCTCTATTACTGCTGAGCGTATTCTACTTTTTGATTGACGCAATCGGATATAAGAAGTGGGCTTTCTTTTTTGTAGTAATAGGAATGAATTCTATAACAATTTATCTTGCCAGCAATGTTGTCGATTTCGGATACACCATTAAACATATCTTTGGCGGATTTATTTCTTTCTTTAACGTTGGACTCCAGCCGATTATTTTCTGGTTATTCATAGTGATGATCAAATGGGTTTTACTGGATTTTTTGTATAGAAGAAAAATATTTCTAAGGGTTTGAGTCAGATAATTTTTGATTTTGATTAAAAGCAAAGCCCCTAAAAGTTTAGTTTTAGAGGCCTTTTGTGCACCATGGGAGACTCGAACCCCTGACATGCTGCTTAAAGGGTAGTTTCACACACATGTAATTTTTTATACGACAACATGCTATAAATCTCTGCAATAGTGATTGAAAAATTAAAGGAAGAAAAATTCTAGGGGGCTAAAAGCCCGGGAGAGTATATTCAATCATATTTAAAATCGATTTCGCTCTCAATAAACAAACACAGAATGGAATTTTTAAAGTCTTATAAATCGTTAAAAAAATATAAAACCGCCTCCGGAAATTCACGACGGGTTCTTTATTATTGATAGTATAATTTTTCGAACTAATTTCCTTCATGGAAAAACCACTCAGAAGGGATAATCTGTTTTTTCAAATTTGGTCCCTCGATATCCGCTTCAAGGAATAAGCCCCCGCCTGCTTGAAAAAACTGAAGATCTATTTTATGAAAGCCGGCATTTAGAGTTGTTATTCCGCTACTCTCAATCGGCGCATGTCTTCCGTCGTTATTTACAATTAATTTGCCATCTATAAATAATTTTGTTCCGTCGTCGGAATTCATCGAGAATGTATAAAAGCCGTCCTCGGGAATATTTATATAGCCAGAATATTCAACGGCAAAATTTTCGCCGGAATTATCTTGAGGTATAACAAATTGATTTAGCAAACCTTCATTAATAGGTTTCATATTATTGAAATTAGGAAGTTGTAAAAGCTCTTGTTGGTAATACCGGTATTTCAAACCCGGCTTCGGGTTATTTAATTTAATCGAAGCGCCTATTTTAGAATTCATCTTTCCATGTAACTCAAAAACAATTACCGACTTTGCCGGCATGTTCACTTCCAGATGGTTATCCGTAAATTTAAAATCGGTAAACTCGGCAGGCATAACTGTGTTTGGATTTTCAAATGAGTTTAACGCATTCATTTCCTTTGCAGTTAGAATACTTGCAATAATTTTTTTGTTTTTAAAATTATCCAGGTCAACTGATATTTTTTCATTCGTGTCCGGGTTAACATTGCAAAGCGAAATATGGATTAGTCCTTTCGAATCAATTGAAGCAGAAGCGTTTACCGCAGGAACCGACTCACCACTCGGAGTTTTTAAATTAAGAGGAAGAAGTATTGCATTCTGATGCACTTTATACATTTCAAAAATGTAATATGTTGGAGTAAGAACCATTTTATCATCTTTAGTAAGAATCATAGCCTGAAGGACATTTATCATTTGCGCTATGTTTGCCATTCGGACACGGTCGCTGTGATTATTGAAAATGTTAAGAGTGCTCGCAGCTACAATCGCGTCTCTCAAAGTATTTTGCTGATACAAAAACGCTTTATTCGTACCGGGTTCTACGGCGAACCATGTTCCCCATTCATCTACTATTAATGCGACTTTTTTCGAAGGATCATACTTATCCATAATCGCCGAATGCATTTTTATAATTTCGTCCATTCGTAATGATTTCTTTACTACATCAAACCAGCCGGCTTCATCAAATACAGCGGCAGGCCTTGCACCCGCGCTTGTATAATAGTGCAAAGCTAAACCGTTAAATACATTTCCTGCTAGTTTCATTAAAACACGCGTCCATGTTGTATCATCTACATTGGGACCCGATGCAATTTTAAATACGTTGTTATCTCCATAGTTACGACAGAAATTGGAATATCTTCTAACTAAATCAGCATAGTATTCCGGAAGCATTTTACCACCGCATCCCCAGCTTTCATTTCCAATACCCCAATATTTAACTTTCCAAGGTTCGCCGCGTCCATTTTTTTTACGCAAGTTAGCCATCGGATTTTCACCATCGGATGTAACATACTCAACCCAATTCGATAATTCTTCAACAGTTCCGCTTCCAACATTTCCGCAAATGTATGGCTCTGCACCAATCATATTACAAAAATCTAGGAACTCGTGAGTGCCGAAACTATTATCTTCAATTACGCCTCCCCAGTTAGTGTTAACCATCTTAGGTCTTTCATTGCGCGGACCAATTCCGTTCATCCAATGATATTCATCGGCGAAGCAACCACCCGGCCAACGCAATACCGGTACATTAATTTTCTTTAACGCTTCAACAACATCGTTTCTAATTCCGCGTGTATTTGGAATCTTAGAATTTTCTCCGACCCATATACCTCCGTAAATACAATTGCCCAGATGTTCCGAAAATTGACCGTAAATATTTCTATTAATTATTCCGCCTATATTTTCCGTGTTAATGTCAATGCTTGTTGTTTGGTTATTTTGTGCAAGCGCTTGAAAATTAAGAAACAACAAAAAAAACGGTATGAAAAAGAGTAAATGCAAGTTACTTACGCATGATTTTCTTTTTAGACTCATAGTTATCTCCTTTTAATTACTTTATCCTTTGTATGTCGTTTTGTTAAAAATATTTTGTGATAATTTATTTGCCAGATTAAGTCACGTTCCAATAATATTTATGCGTGTATTAATGACGCGATTGTTTCCAACAACAAGTCCATATTATTTTGTTAAATATTTATTGAAAATTCTTTTAGCTTCATAAAGCGGATTTCCTGTTGGCTCAGTTGGATAATTATTGTTTTTCTTTGTCCAGCGTTCTTCGAACGCAGTTACTTTTGTATTGAAATCTTCTTCGTCAAATTTTTTACCGGATTTTAAACTTAGCTCAACTTGCTTAATTAACATTTTCCATCTCGTGTAATAAAAATCTTTCATTAGTCCTGCCCATTGTTTTTGCGCATAATCATGAAGGGAAGAATTTCGCGGTCCCCATAGAGTGATTAGATTTCTTGCGTTCCACTCGTAAAGATTTTTTTCTTCTTTGTTTGTTGCCCATTTTTTTGATTGTTCCAACCAGTTACCGAGTAAAAATTCACGTCGAGTGCTTAAGAGTTTATCCAGATCAAGAATTGCGGATAGCCACTTATCACATATCTTTTTGTACTCTTCATAATTTCCGGAAATGTATGCCGCACCCATTTGCTTGTGCATTTCAACAGAAAGATCGGACATACACTGTCTTGTTAAATCTACTACATCATATTTGTATCCGTCGGAATTGCCAATTTCATCTGATGCTTCGAGCAATAACTTTAACGCGTTCCTAATTTCAGCCGAATCATAAAAAAGATTAGAGCGGACAAAAGAACCTTGAGAAAATTCCGGTGTAGGACGCATACAATAATGCGCCCCTTGCGGACCGTGGCGTTGATCGCGACAATCATAAAGCGTATTAATTAAAATTTTCCATGCTTCTTCCGCCTTAACAGATTTTTTGCCGTAACGTCTCTCAATATATTTCTTCGCCCACTCTTCCGTATTCACTGTATCGGTATGCCAGGCCATTTCGCTCATTAAATCGTAGATATATGGATTCGTCATTAAACCTTCGGGCGTTAAACCAATTCCAATAAGATTACCTGCATTAGAATTTTTTAGTAACGACGGAAGTTCTTTTGTTACAACGTTCGTCCGTCCGTACATTCCCATTTTGCCTCCCCAATTATGAAGCATACACCAAATCCATGGTTTGCTATCAAAGGCATTTGTTTTTTTCCATTGAGGTTCGCCGGAAGCAAAAAGGTCGAGCAAAATCATACGGTCATTCGGTACTGCATCCAAATACGCTTTTATTCTGTTGCTATTCCAAAATTTATCATGTAGAAAAAGCCACGACTGCATCACGTTAACCGCGAGGGAATCGCCTTCAACCATACTTTGCGAAACAGCTTTTGAAACAGCGGCAAGGTATTCTGAATCTCCGCTGACTGGATCCATCTCGTTAAAAGTATCCGCCGAGTAAAGATGATCCGTGCCATACATCTCAGTTTGTTTTCGAATAAACCTTTTACCTATTTCAATAAATAATGTATCCATCGGGTCAAGAATGTATGTTCCGTCAAATCCTTCCCAAGCATTCATCTTATGGATTTTTGCATTGGGGAATTTTTCAGCCAATGCTTTTGGGACATGCCCGGTAAATGCCGGCAATACCGGTTTCATTCCAAGCGAGCGCATACGCGCTAATATTTTTTTTTGAAGCTCCCGATGAGAATTAATCCAGCTTTGAGGAAGCGGCCCGCCCCACCCATCAATATTTCCCATCCACCCCCAGCCAAAATAAGCTGGCCCAACAAAAAAATTTTTCAAGTCATTATCATTCAAACCCAGGTCATGATATACTTCACGCCAAACAGCTTCTTCACCTGTAATTGCCAACGGCATATTAATTCCGTTCAACGCCATCCAGTCAATTTCTTTTTCCCATCTATTCCAATCCCAGAATGCCATTGTATAACTGAACGTGCAATAATTTAAATAGTAACGGTACTTGTATGGGGAAGTCTCACGAATTTTTTGCGGGACAGCAGGAAGTTTTTCGGGAAGATTAAGATTACTTCCACACCAACTAACGCTGCAATTGCAATAATATTTTAAATACCAGTTAAGTGCAGAAATTACATCAATGCCGGTTGTTCCCCGCAACACAATCTTTTCGCCAAGACTTTCGATTTCAAAAACATCGCAGTTTCCCTTGGGCATGAATTCAACGATAAATTGATTCGCATGTTCTGGGATAAGACGTTTGATAACTCCGCATGCAGCTCTTTTCTGGTCAACAGAATTGTTGGCAAAACAATTACCAGTTGCAAAGATTACAATTACTAGAAAAGTCATTTTCTTAATCATGAATTCACCTATACATATACTCATTCTCTTGAATAATAACCATACATTGCTAAGTGTGAAGGTTTAGGTAAAAAATTATTTATTGTTTTTGGCTAGCGATGAATATTTCTTCAAATAAAATTGATGCATCATCCATGCTTCAAATTTTCCAATACTTTTTGCGCCGCCTAAAAACTCTGCTTCAATAAACGCTTTGCATGCTTTTTCCAGCACCTGGCAAACTATAAATGCTTCATCAATATTATAACCAATACATACTGCACCGTGATTCGCCATCAAGGCAGCCATTCGTCCATTTAAAGCTTTCACGGTTTTGTTCACAATTTTTTTTGTTGACGGCAAAGCGTAGTCTGCTACACGAATGTTTGGTCCTATAAGCTGTGCCATATCGTCTAAAATCGGCGGTACTTCCCTTCTAGCTGCCGCAACTGTCGATGCATTCATTTGATGTGTATGAATCACTGCATTAATATTTTTCCGCGTTCTATATATTTCACAATGCAGTTCTTTTTCCGATGAAGGTTTTATATTACCTTCATATTTTGAAGTGTGATAATTCACCAAGACAATATCACTAAGTGTCAATTCTTCATAAGCTCTACCGCTAGGAGTTATCACCATGAAATTTTCGTCCACACGAATGCTGACGTTTCCCCAAGTACGCGAAACCAAGCATTCTTTTAAAAGTCGTTTGCCTGCTTCAATTATTTGTTGTTTTACACTATCGAGATTTTCCATTCGGTGTTTTCCACAGTGACTTTTTAGTTTTTACTTATAAATCTTTCCGCATTAGCAATTAAGTAGGTTTTTTCTAAGGCAGTGTAAATATTTTTATAATTATTAAAGAGTTTTTTAAATATCTCTGTAGACGTTGAATCAGGAACAAATGCTTTTTTAACACGAAGAATTTTATTGATCTCGTGAAAACTTTTGAAATGTTTTGTTCCAACAAATACACAAGTTGCAGCACCAAGCGCCCCTGCCATAGTAGGCTGAGTTAAGGTTTCAACAGTTTTGCCAGTAATATTTGCTATCCCCTGTATCCACTGATCATTTACCGAACCACCGCCAATTGCTCTTATTTTCGAAGGTGAAAACCCAAAGTCTCTTTTAATATTTTCTAAAATCCAACTTAGATTAAAAGCTATTCCTTCAAGCAAAGCATTAACAAAATGTCCGCGTGTATGTTCGAAGCCAAGGTTAAAAATTGTTCCGCGCGTAGTTGTTGTGCTAACGGGGCATCGTTCGCCAAATAACCACGGAGTAAAAATTAAATGTTCCGATCCGGCAGGAACTCCTTCCGTTTCTTTATTTATAAATTCATAAATGTTTTTTATCGCCGGGTCATTCTTCTCATATTTATAAAATTTTTCTATGAGCCATTACAGATTCGCTCCGGCGGATTCAGTAATGCCAACAAGAAGATTCATATCTGGAGCTGCGCTTTGTAAAACTACGGCACCATTTTTGTGTTTCAAATTTTTTTGAGTTGTAACACCTGCCCAGGCCGAGGTACCCAAATAAATATGCGCTTCCCCTTCTTCCGTTGAACCTGAACCTATAGCGGCGCTTTGAGTATCATCGCACCCCCCAAATACGTTAATATGTTCTGGTAAACCTAATTCTGCAGCCGATTCTTTTGTTAAAGTCCCAACCACATCTATGGAACGAATGAGCGAAGGAAGTTTTGTTAAATCGAACCCGATAATTTTAAATAACAATCGGTTCCAATCTTTTTTCTTTGAATCAAACACATAAGAACAAGCCCCAGACCATTCAAATACTTTTTTCCCGGTTGCACGAAATTTTAAATACGCATTTACATCAAGAACTTTATCCGCCTTTCGATAAATATCAGGCTCATTATCTTTCAACCATCGTAATTTTGGAAGAACATCTTTACCTGTAATTTCAATCCCGATTATTTTTTTAAAGATGCTTTTTCCTCCAACTAAATTCATAAGCCAGCGGGCTTCTGCTGCTGCTCGACTATCTACCCATGTAATATTATTCCTTAAGTGTTTTCCTTCTTTATCAACCGGGATTATTCCCATTGCTTGAGTTGAAAAAACTATACCTATAATTTCATCGCGATCTATTTTGCTTTCATCAAGAACTTTCCTGGTATTAATAACCGAACCATTCCAATAATCCTCGGGATTTTGTTCCACCCATCCGGGTTTTGGATAGATTAGCGAATATGGTAAAGTGCAGTGGGCTATTATTTCTCCTGCAGCATTAATCAGAGCAGTTTTAATACTACTTGTACCAACATCATGAGCGATTACATATTTATTCATAGCTTGCGTTTTTCAAAATCATAATTCAATTTCTCATACACCTTCAATTTTTTGAAAAACACTTTCAAATTTTGACAATGCTTCATCAATGATTTCATCAGTATCGGCAAGACTGGTATACATACGACTTCCGGCTAAAGTAACAAGACCTTCTGCCATATAAGCCGCTCCAATTTCTTCCATCATATGTCTGCGTATTTTAATTTCCTTTAACGCGGCAGGTACTGTCCACGGCTTCGACACATTAACCTTAACAAACATAGTTCCCGAAGTTTCCAAATGGCAGATAGATCCTTGATTATATGCAACGAAAGGCAGTTTATATTTATCAATTAGTTTTTGAAGTCCTAGTGTTAATCTATCTCCGGCTTTGCCTGCTGTTTCGCAAGCATTTGTTTTTTCGATTTCCATAAGTGTGTAATAACCAGCGAGAGAGCTTAAAGGAGTTGCGGCCATAGTACCACCAACCATAGCTCGTTTTTTACCTCCTTGAATTCCCGCTGCTAAATATTCCATCAAGTCTTTTCGTCCGCCCAAACCCCCTGCGCCGGGATAACCGCCTGCTACGACTTTCCCGAATACAGTTAAATCCGGCTTAACATTAAAATAACCTTGATCACCGCTTAAGCCCACGCGAAATGCCGAAACCACTTCGTCCAAAATCAAAAGAGCGCCGTGCTTATCACACAGCTCACGAACATTTTTATTGTAATCATAATCAACAGGACGTGTACCGCTTTCCGGTCCAATCGGCTCCATTATTACTGCAGCAGTTCCACCGCGAAATCGATTCATCCATAATTTTTTTTCTAACGATTCAATGCTGTTCGGCCAGACTTCTTGTGTATGCATTCTGCAGCTACGCGGAATTCCATGGGCTTCAAATCCACCGGTACCCGGAATGCGAAGAGCATACACCATTTGATCGCTCCAGCCGTGATAAGCGCCTCCTGCTTTAATGATTTTCTTTTTCCCTGTAGCCAAACGAGCAATGCGTATAGCCGCCATCACTGCTTCCGTTCCGCTTCCTAACATTCTAAACAAATCGACGGAGGGAAAATGATCGCAAATGAACTTTGCGATTTTCAATTCATACTCGTGAAATAATCCAGTTGAAGGACCGCATTCATCCAACAACTCTTTTACTTTTTCTTTAACTAAAGTATAGTTGCTTCCTAAAACGGTAGGTCCGCCTGCTTGAATAAAATCAATATACCTGTTGCCATCTTTGTCATATAGATAAGCACCTTCTGCTTTTGTAAATACTAATGGGAATGGATAGTTAAACGCAAGATTGTGTTGTATTCCGCCAGGGATGTAATTTTTTGCTTGTTCAATAATCTTTTTTGAAGAAGAACATTTTTCCTCAAAATGATTTAAATATTTGTCTATCTCCAAACGTTTTATCGGTCGGATAGGTTGAGCTAATAAAGCATCAAGTTTTTGCGTAATCTCTTTTACATTATGATATTCGCTAATTGAGAATCCGGAATGGGTTTTATTCATCGCATTATATTTTTTTACACACTTTCTTAAGAAATAATTAATTAATAGTCGGCGGTAATACTTTACTGCCCCACTCTGATGGTTTGGAGCTCATTTCAAAAATTAATTCTCCGCCTTTCACAATATCTTTGTGTTCAATCCATGCCTGATCAAACGGTTTGCCATTAAGTGTTGCTGACTTAATGAAAACATTTTTATCAGAATAATTATGTGCAATAATTTTAAACTCTTTTCCTTTTTCAAGATGAATTACTGTTTGCTTGAAGTACGGTGCGGTAATGAGATAATAAGGTTGCCCGGCGTTCGGATAAAAACCCATCATATGAAATGCAAGCCAGGAAGACATGGCGCCAGAGTCGTCGTTACCAGGAAGCCCTGCACGTGAACTGTTATAACTTTGATCTATAATAGACCTTGTACGTTGGCTGCTGAGATCGGGTCTTCCTATCCAATGATACAGACATGATGTAAGAAAAGACGGTTCGTTGCCAACATCGTAATACCCGTTGTTAAAAAAAGTATCCAGTCTTTTTTGGAATGCTTCTTTTCCGCCGCACTTTTCTATCAACATCGGAACATCATGAGGGACATATAAAGAATACTGCCATGAAACGCCTTCGTAAAAAAATCCGCACCACCAGCAAACACAAATAGGCCATTCCACAGTTAAAGGGGTGTAGCGAACAAAATTGTATCTTCCGTTTTCCATTTGGCATTGAACGCTGTCTACCCATCTACCAGCGGCGTCTTTCGGCATTATAAATCCGCGGGAACCATGGTCCTCAACATCTCTCCAAAGATTCAACCAGTTGTATGATTGTTTTAAAAACTTTTGGTACTCGCCAATGCGTCCCAATCCTTTTGCATCTTGAGATAAACAATAATCATCATAAGCATATTCTACTGTTCTATTACCGGCGCGCGCAAACGTTGTAGAAACATAACCAAGATTATTATAGTCTGTAAGTCCGCCGCGACCTTCTTTTTCTTCGTTACCGCCTGGGGGAATCATTGCGTCTTTCATCATAGCCTGAAGAGCAAGTTTGTAGTCAATTCCTCTAAGTCCTTTTACATATGCATCCGCAATTACAACCTCGGCGTTGGAGCCACCTTGTGTTCTGCCATTGCAATTTCCGCTTCTTGCATCGGGCAGGTAACCGTCGTACTTATAAATATCAAGTAATGCATTAACTATATCAATTTGTCTTTGAGGATCAATAAGAGTTATTAATGGATGCGAAGAGCGGAATGTATCCCAGATTGCATAAAAGTCATCGTAATAAGGTTTGGAAGAAATCCAAAGCGGGTTCTCTCCGGTTCTATCCACAGGCATAATCATTGTGTGGTATAATGCCGTATAAAACATAATCTTCTGATCGGGTGTACCATCAATTTCAATTTTTCTTAATAATGTTTCCCATTTATCACGGGTTTCCTGGAGTGTCTTTTCGAAATTCCAATCCGGTATTTCCTTTTTAACATTATACTTTGCTTTTTCGGAACTAATGAATGAAATACCAATTTTCATCTGTATTGTGTTTGATTGCTTATCATCAAAGTAAAAGAAGGCACCGGTTTTTTCGCCGGAATCGAATTGTACTTTATCGTCTTGGCAAATTGATTTTCCTTTCCATGTTCCGCTGCCGGTAAAAGGATGATCGAATACTGCATAGAAATAAACAGTGTATGCCTTGCCGTTATTCCATCCGCCGCGAATTCTAGTATAACCCTCAACTTCGGTATTGGATAAAATTTGTACTTCCGATCCTACAAATTGCTGTGCCTCGCGTGAATCGGGAATAGATTCTTCACCAAGGAAAAATCCCGCGTCGATTTTTATTCCCTTCTTTTCATTTCCGGAAAAATTATAACGGTGAAACGCAACTTTATCCGAGGCAGTTAGTTCGACTTTTATATTCCACTTTTTAAGATTAACACTATAATAACCGGCTTTAGCAATTTCATTTGAACGAAGCGATTCTTGGTATATCGAATTGAAGTCACCAGCAAATGGCATAACGGAAATGTTTCCATATTTTGGTCCTCCTCCGGTACCGCTGACATGCGTTTGGCTGAATCCGAAAACGGTTACATTTGTATCGGGTTCGTATCCGCTGTTGCTGCCCACATTGCAATCGGGTCCGGGCTTTACCATTCCAAATGGGCACGATGGGCCCACAAAAATATGTCCATCACCTTGCGAACCGATGAATGGATCGATGTAAGAGTATAAAGGTTGTGAAAACGACAAAATGGGAAAAAAGCCAAGCAATAAAATTATAACGGCAACGCGTTTTAGATATAAAGCCGAATTGTGTTCAAACTTTAAATTCATTTTGAACTCTCCTATACCAAGTCGATAATTACAATGATGAGAAAAATTTTTAATAGATTTTCACAACAGCGAAAAGGGTACCTATAACAACAAACACAATAACTACAGATACTAAGAATCCAACCGTATCCTGCTTATTCCATTTATATATTTCCCAATTTGTATTTGGGAATAGCAGAAAGCTTTTTGTTTTTTCCGGATTGTTATAAGCATCTTGAACATCTTGCGCATCTGCTTCGGGGCCTAATCCTTTAACTCTCGTTCGCATCTTTAGGAAAAATTGCCTGGTTTTCTTATCGTCGTTTGGCTTTGTCATTAACGAAACAACAATCAAAATAAGGAACGGGAATATCAATCTAATTAACATTCTAACGGTTTCATTAAGTGCGTATGGAGAATGCTGAAGATTAAATCCCAATGCGTTAAGTAAAAGAAGTTCCGGGAAAAAATAACCTCGCGCTTCAAGTTGACCGTTAGAATTAACAACCGGCTGCTGAGTCCAGAATATTGCCTTCGAAGGCAATTCAAATGTTTTGGAAAATTTTTCTCCCAACTTAATTTTTTGCGGACACTCGCCAGTATTTCTTCCTTCGGTGTTTTCTTTTTGCCATTTGGCTATTTCTTGATCTCTTTTTTGAACATCTATTTCGCGGGCAACGTAAGTACGTACAACAGGATCGGGTTTAGTCTGAAGCAGCATTGTACTATTTGTTTTTATAGAAGGAAAAATACTGGATATAAGAACTGGGAATAAATAAAAAGCGCACAACGTAATTAGAATTGAAGCCCACGCACCTTGACGGTTAGCTCGTCGCCATTTTAATCCAAGCCAAAATGCTGCTGCGAAAATCACAAAAAATTCCCAGATGAATTTCAGTATTTCAAAAATTCCGCTGAACTGCGTTGCAATAATTGCTCCGCCAATAAGAAATGCACCTCCTAAAAATCTTCCCGCCAATACATAATGCTTTTCATTTTTGTTTTTCACAAGCGGCATATAAACATTATGAAGAAGCAATCCCGATACTGTTAACATTAACGAATCGGCCGCAGCCATTAACGCTGCCATCATGGAAGCAACCATTAAACCAACCAATCCAAAACCAAGTGAGCCTAATAAATCATGAGTTGCATAACCCCAAAGTAAATCCGAATTCTGGATTTTGCCAGTATAAAGAAGAACTGCCGAGAGTCCAACTACGCCCCACAAAATTGTACAAAATCTTTTTATGAACACTCCGGTAACAAATCCGAAACGCGCAGATTGTTCATCCTTTGCTGCGGCATTTGTAACCAACTGATTTGGTTGGGTAACAACAGTTACTCCGGCGACAAGCGCGGCGGTTAAAATAAAATACCAGGTAAAATCAATTAAAGTTGGCGATCCGAAAATTTCAAAAAACGATTCGGGTAATTTTTGGTGAAGAATTTTTAACGCGCTATCAGCGCTGCCGGCTCCGTAAACCGCCACTATTTTCATCCATGAAAACGGTATTAGAATTACCGAGAGCAAAATTATAAATGTTCCCTGCAGCATATCTGTGTAAAACGCGGCAACTAATCCACCCATCATTGCGTGAATCATAATTATTAAACAGACAGACCAAATGAGCGCCGATTCATTGATGTACGAAAAAACACTGTTAGGTTTCAGCAATCGCAATTCTTTCAAACGACTCTGTTCTTGAACCGTAAGTGTTTTTGAATCTTTTTCTTCAAGACTGCTTAATTCTTGAGCAAGGTTATATTCTTTTTGTTGACTAATGGTAAAGTCGGAAGTTTGTTTAGGAGTAATAGCCAAAATAGTTTTACTCATAGCGGTATAACCGACGGAAATTAATCCCATCATTCCAACAGCAGCAACCAAAGCATAAGTAGCTGCCATTTTTTTTGAGCCGTATCTCTCTTCGTAAAAATCTCCCATTGTTAGAACCCGCATGCGGCGCTGCCACGGAGAAGTAATCCAAAACAATGGTGTTGAGAATGCCATTAGGAGAGAACTCCAAATTCCTGCTGCACCGTTTCTAAAAGTTGTTGTTGCAACCCCAACAGGTCCGTCTGCAGAAGTTGCTTGACCAAAGCTTGCAAATGTTTGAATTACTTTACCGAATCTTCTTCCACCCAACAAATAGTCTTCGCGGCTTTTAATTCTCTTGCTAGCCCAAAACGCAATACCAAGAATGACCGATAAGTAAACAGCTATTACAATTATATCTGCCAGATACATTCCATAAATCATGTCACTCTCCGTTATTCGGCATTTAAGTTTCGACAGTTGATAAATTCCATTTTTTCAGAATGGGGTTTTGCGGGTTGTCCCTGGATTTTAGTTACGTGCAAATTACATACATCCTTTGCTCGTAAAACTTTATTAAAATAAGCGGGATTATCTTTTCCCCATTTCACCGAGCAATTAGAAACAGTAATATCGTTAGCGGTATCAAAATAGAATGCGGCAACTTCATCTTTAAGCAAACCAACCGTATCCGAAGGTCGTAAATCGTAAATACCTCCTTCGTATTTGGTTTTCTTTTCAATCTTGAACGAAGAGTTTTCTATCTTCACTTCACTTATTTTATTTTCCTCACCGCCAATGAATACACCGTTTTCACTTTCACATTTAATATTATCAAAGAATATTTTTCTAACTTCACCTACTTTTCCAACAGTCTGCCCTTTAGCAAAACGAACATTCGAATCTTTATCGGCGCTGGTTTTTCTTTTATAAGCAGTTACATAAATGGGTTCGGCTTTCCCCCACCAAACATCATCAAACAATCTTCCTTCAACAAAAATATTTTTGAAAATAATGTTTTCAACTATACCTTCATCGCGGTTTTGAATTCCGATTCCACGATTACTCGATTTAATAATACAGTCGCTCACAATTACATTTCGAATGGCATCCATGTTTTCGCTGCCGAGTTTTATGGAACAAGAAGTTGAAGTCATAATACAATTGGAAACGATTACATTTTCGGTGGGTCCGTATTCTTCATATTCCCTTCTTGTTTTAAAACAGATACAATCGTCGCCGGATTCTATATAACAGTTTGCTATTCTAACATTTTTAGAATGATCTATATCAATACCATCGCCGTTTCTAATCTTAAGATGATTCAGTATTGTCGCACTTTCGATTCTTACGTTATCACACCCGATTATATGCAAACACCAGTAGGCAGAATTTTTAAATGTTACGTCGCGGATGAGTAAATTTTTAATATTGATAGCTGTTAATAAATGCGGACGAGGATCAACAACATTGAAAGGCTTTAGTACATAAGCAGCTTTTTCTTCGGGACCCATAAAAGCAATACCGTTGCCATCGATTGTTCCGGTTCCGCTAATCGTAACATTTTCCGCATTCTCACCGTCAATCCAAATTGTACCTTCGCCAAGATTTTTTTTGAAAGCACTTTTTTTGTAAACGGACTCATCAGGGTTAGCCAGTAAAACAGAATTGCTTTCCATCATTAAATTAACATTGGATTTTAAATCGAAAGGTCCAGACATAAAAACATTATTGCCGGGAAAATAAACCACTCCCCCGCCCGATGCCGAGCATTCATCAATTGCTTTTTGAATTTCCACTGCGTTATCTTTTTTGCCATCGCCGCTAGCGCCATAATTCGTTATATCAAAAACTTTCATCTACTTTATTTTTCGATTAGTTGAATTTATCATTTCGTTACATCAATAAAAATGGGGTTCGAGTAAAACCATAAATCACTCCATGATTCTTTCTCGTTATTAGCTCCGGCTAAAACATCGCATAAAGGATTTCCATTTTCATCTGTTTCATTTTTGGTGTTTACAGAAAGATTAGTCCCTCTCAAGCGGAAGTACTGGGACTTCTCAGCTTTAAATGAATAGGTAACATAATTGAACCCGTCTGTGTTTTTTCCCCATTCACCATTTGAGAATCTTTTTAGAATTCGCGTAGAAGTATTTTCGGGAACATTATAGTTAGGCGAGTCGGGGGAAACTATTCCGGTAACATCACCGCATATTAGGTCTATATGATCTACATCTACTGCATCCCCGTGATAATTTTTAGCAGGGACTTTAAAACCAATTTTGATTGTGATGGTTGAACCTACATCTACTTTCATAGATTCTCCCATTTCCGCTTTTTTATTTTTGGATACAGCAGTGAAGTCCAAATCGCTTATCAAATCTCCCATCGAAACAAAAATCTTTCCGGATCTTATTCCATGCAATAAAGATTCATAGCTGCGATCTGCAGCCCAAATATAATTTTTAGCATATTCGCCCGGCCAGTCATCTTCACTAGGTCTATGAAAATCTGAATCTGTGAACACCCAAAATTTTCGTCCTTCGCCGAGCATTGCGTCCCATAGTCCGCCAACCTTAGCAAGCATGAAATCGGCACCGCCGTAAGTTTTGGAATGATAATTTATTTTGTCGCCAATATCATAATCGTACTTACAACGCAGATCGGGATTTTTTTGATGTCCGGGTAAACCTTCAAATCCAATTGCAATTTCTGGTGCGGTGTTATTAAAATCCCTAAAATCAGAAATTGTATACTGCAGTTTTCTTGATGGGTGATTTACAATAAAATAACTTTTATCGGGAAAGTGGTTTTTAAGATAATTAAGCGCGACCAATGCGTTTTGATGTTTGTTGGCATTTTGTTTTTTTAATCCCTCGTTCCAAGTTGAAAGAGTATCGCCGCGGTCGAACATAAAAATAAAATCGCTTATTGGCTTTTCGTTATCAGTAAGTATTCCTACGTTTCCATGATCATGCCCGGGTATATTCCACTCAACTCCCTGAATGATCAACTTACCGGGATATTTTTTTCTAAGCCGTAATACTTCCGGGAATGATTTTTCCAAAAGCTGAATTGTACGCGAATAATTCTTAAACCTCTTCGCATCGGTTGCCATCAATGAATCGTAATTCCTAATTGAAAAGATATTTCCTTTATCATCTGTCCTTAAGAAATCATTGTTCACTCTAAAAAAATGCCCACCGTGATCTGTAAAAGCGATTGCATCGAGATCAAATTTTTCAAATGCATTTTCAGCAATTTCAGCGGGCGCAATATCGCCATCGCTCATTGTGGTATGAATATGAAAATCTCCTTTTAACCAGAAGCCGTTTTGTCCATGTGTTGTAGAAGCAGCAAATACAATAATTCCAAGACACAGGGAAAAGAGATTTAGAATTTTTTTCAGAATCATACTGTAAATCGTTTCCTAAATATTTTCATTAATTATAATCGGGAATAAGAATTAAAATCAAAAATTATATTTTATGAACTTCCGAGACTTTAACAGGTCTCTTTTCTGCCAGTGATTTCTTAGCTGCCAATCCGATTGCGACGGATAAAAGCCCGTCTTTACCTCCAACAGAAATCGGTGTATTATTTATAACAGCACTACAAAATTCTTTAATCTCATTTGCATAAGCTTCAATATATCTATCCATAAAGAAATTAAGCGGCAAGGATGCGTGAACTCCGTCTTGACTATAATAGTTATGATTGTCCGGCGCGTTATTATCAACCTTGATCATACCTTTAGAGCCGAAGATTTCTACTCTTTGATCGTAACCATAAACGGCTTTTCTGCTATTATCTATTACTCCCATAGCTCCGTTTTCAAATCTGAGAGTAATTATTGCAGTATCAACATCGCCGGCTTCACCTATTTTTTTATCGACCATTACCCCGGCAGTTACAAACACTTCTTCAACTTCACTGCCTACTATGTAGCGCGCCATATCAAAATCGTGTATCGTCATATCCAGAAACATTCCACCCGAAACTGCAACGTATTCTGCCGGAGGCGGGGCGGGATCGCGTGAAGTTACTTTTAATATATGCGGCTCGCCGATTTTTCCTTCAACAACCATTTGTTTTATTTTACTAAAATTCGAATCGAATCTTCTGTTAAAACCTACCATTAATTTAACACCGCATTCTTCCACCACATCAATTGCATTTTGAATTACCTTAAGATCCAAGTCAACCGGTTTTTCGCAAAAGATATGTTTGCCCGCACGCGCTGATTCTACAATATATTGCGCATGAGTATTGGTAGGCGAGCAAATAATTACAGCATCAATTTCTTTGTTATTAAGTATGTCTTTATAATTATCCGAAACGGTTTTTACACGGAATCTTTCCGCCAACTTTTCAGCCTCCGATAGATTAACATCTGCTATCGCTGTTACTTCCGCTTCAAGTATGCTTTGTACGATAGTTTCCGTATGAACTTTGCCGATTCTTCCGGCGCCGATTACTCCAATTTTTAATTTTTCCATCTTTCTATCCCACTTTTATTTTATATTTCAAGAGATTTAATAAACAGACGATTGTTTAGCGCGCATTGTTTTGGACTGCCCATTCCCGGAAGAACATCCTGCTCCACTACAATCCATCCATTGTAATTATTTTTCTTTAACTCGCTTAGTATCGATTTAAAATCGACCGAGCCTTTTCCTAATTCACAAAAGACTCCTTCTCTAACCGATTTGAAATAATCAAAATTGTTTTGCCGAGATTTCTGAGCAATATTTTCATCACAATCTTTAAAGTGAATATGCCAAATCCTGTTCGAATATTTTTTTAAAGCTTCTAGCGGGTTGCCGCCGCCAAACTTGTAATGACCCATATCCAAAACTAATCCGAGCAAATTTGGATCAGTATTTTCCATAAGCATATTTACTTCATCGGGAGTCTCAACATAACCGGCGCAATGATGATGAAATACTGTACGCAGTCCGGTTTCTTCATTAACTTTTTTTGCCAATTCATTTGCACCGGCGCAAAATGTTTTCCACTCATCTTTGCTTAATCCCATTTCGGGAGTTACACGTCCGGCATGTTGTGTTCGTTCCGGTATTGTTCCGTTATCATCGGCTAAAACAATAAATGCTTCCGGGTAGCCTGCATCGTGCATAAGTTTTGCAGTCTTTACGGCAACATTAATTCCATCGGTATGTTTTGTTCTGTCTTTTAACAGGACCGGCACAAAAGCTCCAAGCATAGATAATTCTCGTTTTTCCAATTCGGATCTTAATTGCTTAGGATCGGTAGGCATAAAGCCCCAATCTCCTAATTCTGTTCCTTCATACCCGGTTTCTTTTATTTCATTTAGGACTTGAACGTAATCCGGAGCTTTACCTTCAAGTTCAAATTCCAATACTCCCCATGAACAGGGAGCGTTTGCTATTTTTATCATAACGTTACTCTATAATTAGTTTAGAATTTCCACTTCCGTTTATTTTGCTGTTATCAATTAATTATTCAAACTCGCGTTACTCCATTTCTCCGGGTTTAACTTTTTCAATTTCGGCAAACGGAATAATCGTAAAACCGTATTCAAAATTTTTTGCCGAAGGATACAATGTATACTGTTTATGAGGAGTTGCGCCCCAACTGTTATCACCGCCAAGGCCCATCATTTTATAATCGATGTTAAGTTCAACCAAATCTTTTGGAACAATATCAATCGTATGTCTTAGGTTTGCATCCTTATCTGGTCCCGCATCAAAATCTTCAATCGGATTATTTAAAGCGTTGAATTCCAGAAGGCTATCCGCCTCAATCAGTAAGCCCGCTTTTTTATCATTATACAATACAATCCAGCGAACATCTGTTCTATGTCCATTCTCTTGCGGACGAATATACGGGACGTACATTTCTTTAATATCAGATTTGTACAATCCAACATCCGCGCAATATTTTCTATCCCAATAATTTTCCATTGGTCCGCGACCGAAATATTCAAGATGTTTATACTTGGCAGGTAATTGCATCTTCAAACCTATGCGCGGAATTACAGGCATTGTTGAATCGGCTGTTGTTAATTTATTATTCACTTTGATTGCGCCGTTTCCAAAAACAGTATAAGATGTTAGCCAATCAGCTTTGACATTTGGGAATTGATATTCAACATTTACCGAAGCCGAACCATCATCGTTCATTTTTGCCGTTAAACTTTTAACTTTGAGTGCCGACTCAGATGCATTTTTCCATTCGGCACATTTAATCTGCATTTTCCATCCATAGTCGTTATCGGTTGGAGCTCTCCAAAAATTTGGACGCGGTCCTTTTCCATCTTTTATTAGTTCTAAATTTTTATAAATGTAAGAAGTTATAATTCCAGAATTCTTATCGAAGGTAATTTTAAAGTCTTTACCAGATAGTTTGAGATTTGGATCTTCTACTAAAACAACTTTTCCAGATTTAGAGAAATCCTGGTGCTGTTGTTCGGTTGAAAATGGTAATCTAAATTGCTCGGAAGCAATTTCCCATCCAGCCGGAAGAAACGGTTCATCCTTTTTCAATTTTGCGGAAAGGTTTAAATAATATTCTGTTCCTTGCACCGGTTTTAGATCAGCAATATCAATTGAATAATCCTTTTTCTGTTGAGGCTCAATTTCAAGATTCTCGATAACACCGGATTTTATAGTTTTGCCGTTTGCTTCTATTTCCCAATCAAGCTTATAATTTTCAATCGATCTAAAAATATATTTGTTCGTTACTTCAAATTTCCCCTTTGATAAATCAACTGGAATAAAACCAACATTTTGATAAACTTTTTTCACTTCCAAACTATGAGGCTTAAAAGAACGATCCGGGAAAACAACACCGTTAATTAGAAAGTTGCCGTCGGAAGGCGTGTCTTTAGGACCGAAGTCTCCGCCGTAAGCCCAAAATTCTTTTCCATTTTCTTTTTTAAGAATTCCTTGGTCAACCCAATCCCAAATAAATCCGCCCTGAAGGTTTGGGTACTTATCAATCGCATCCCAATAATCTTTTAGATTACCTTCACTGTTGCCCATCGCATGTTCATACTCGCATTGAATTAGCGGACGGTCGTGATATTGCTGCGCATACTTTTCAATCGTTGAAATTCCGTCGTACATGGGGCAGAATATATCTGTGTTCCATTCAAGTTTAGCGCGTTCGTATTGAACCGGGCGGGTGTTGTCGCGTTTCTTAATCCACAAGTAAGTATTGTAAAAATTGTATCCGTTACCCGCCTCGTTTCCCAACGACCATATTATAACACTCGGATGATTCTTATCCCGCTCGACGGAATTTTTTGTCCTTGACAAATGCGCATCTAACCAATCCGGATCATTTGCAAGCGTTCCGCCTTTTTGCAGGTCGTATCCCATACCATGAGATTCAATATTTGCTTCGGCAACTAAATAAAGTCCGTATTTATCGCACAGCTTATACCATACCTCAGGTTGAGGATAATGACTGGTTCGAACAGCATTTATATTTAACTTTTTCATCTGTTCGATATCTTTCTTCATCAAATCTTCATCAATTACTTGACCCGTAAGCGGATTAAACTCGTGAAGGTTTACACCTTTAATTAGAATTCTTTTTCCGTTGACAAGAAGCAGACCGTTTTTAATTTCGACAGTTCTGAAACCGATTTTTGTTGAAGTGATTTCAAGTAATTTATCTTTATAATCATTAAGCGTAATCAGCAGCGTGTACAAATTTGGAATTTCTGCCGACCATTGTTTTATATCTTTGATTATCACATCAAACTTTGCGTTCGCAACTTTCCCATTAGCATCAATTGAAACGGATGTTTCTCCTTCACTTACAATTTTTCCATCATCATCCAATATTTCATACCCGATTATTGGATAGCATTTCTTTGCGGTATGATTTTTCAATTCCAGTTCGAGAGAAAATTTTCCATTTGTATAACTTTCATCCAAAAGAGCTTTTACAAAAAAATCCCTTATTCTAAGTTTAGGCTGGGAATAAATATAAACCTCGCGGTTAATTCCGCTAAGTCGCCAGAAGTCCTGGCATTCGAGATAGCTTCCGTCATTCCAACGAATCACTTCAACGGCAATTGTGTTTTTTCCAGTTTGAACATAAGGAGTAAGATCAAACTCAGCTGGAGTTTTCCCATCCTTAGTTAAGCCAACCTTCCGCCCGTTCACCCAAACGTAGCCTGCGGATTTAATAGCGCCGAAGTGGACAAATACTTCTCGATCCTTCCATGATTCAGGTAAATCAAATTCCTTTCTATAATAACCGAAAGAGTTTTTATCCATATCCACATACGGTTTTACCTGTGTATGATTTGGTGCCCATTCGTATTGCATGTTTACGTAAATTGGAACTCCGTAACCTTTCATTTCCATATTCGAAGGCACTTCCATATCTACCCAGCCGTTCAAGTCCAAATTATTTTGGTAGAAATCGGTTAACCTATTAGTTATACCTTGTTCATATTTGAATTTCCAAATACCATCCAGCGATATAAACCACTGCGATTTTTCTTTAACATCATTTATTGCAGATTCACGGTTCGAGTAACTCATAAAAGTAGCGTGCGGCAGCTCTTTGTTTATACTAGTCACCGCCGGATTTTCCAATTCGGGATCCGGCTTTCTTTCAATGGATTTATTTAGAGTCTGGCAGTTTATTGTTGAGAATTGAACTGTAAAAAAAAGTACAATTAGAATTCCAAATACTTGATTAGATTTCATATGCAAGACCTGTTCACCAATATTTTTTTTCGTTAAAGAATTTTACTTAGAATTTTCTCGTCCACTCATCGTGCCATCTTTCAATTACAACTTTTGTTTGAGTATAAAACTCTACTGCGTGTTTGGATTGACCGTGCAAATCTCCGAAGAAAGATTCCTTCCAGCCGCTGAACGGGAAAAATGCCATTGGCGCCGGTACCCCAATATTAACACCAATGTTTCCGGCTAATACATCGTGCCTAAACTTTCTGGCGGCGGCTCCGCTCGCTGTAAAAATGCAAGCTGCGTTTCCATATTTACCGGAGTTGATTAATCCAATAGCCTCATCCAAAGTGTCGGCATATTTCATATTCATAACCGGTCCAAATATTTCCATAGTATTGGCTTCTGCATTCCCAGGAACATTCTCCAATATTGTCGGGAAAATATAATTCCCTTTTTCATAACCTTTAACTTTCTCAGCTCTTCCGTCCAGTAAAAGATTCGCGCCTTTGCTTTCGGCATCCTTAATTAAATTTAATATTCTGTTCTTGCTTTCTTGTGTAATAATAGCGCCCATCTGGCAGGATTTGTCCAAACCGTAACAAGTAGTTTTCGTTCTCGCAGCCTCGATAATTTTTTCTTTGAACTTTTCTTTTGCTTTTCCAACAAGAATAACTGTTGACGCAGCAAGGCATCTTTGTCCCGCACAGCCATAAACGCTATCGGCAATAATTCTTGTCGTCGTATCAACATCGGCATCTTCCATAACCACAAGCGGATTTTTTGCACCGCCCTGCGCTTGAACTCTTTTACCGAATTCAGCGCCTTTTGTATAAACATACTTTGCAACGTGGGATGAACCGACAAAACTTATCGCCTTGATTTCTGGATGTTCAAGAATTGCATCAACCGTATTCTTTGCGCCGTGAACCATATTCAAAACGCCCTTTGGAAGATTCAATTCCTCAAACAGTTCAAAAATTCTCGTCATCGTTTCGGGGACTTTTTCCGAAGGCTTAACTATATAAGTATTTCCGCACGCAAGCGCATAAGGGAAAAACCAAAATGCAATCATAATAGGAAAATTAAATGGCGCAATACACGATCCGATTCCCAGCGGCTGCCGAATTACGTATTCATCAATGCCGCCGGAAATATCTTCGGAAAATTCGCCTTGCATTAAAGTCGGGATGCCACACGCAACCTCTATATTTTCAACTGCTCTTACAATTTCCGCTTTCGATTCAGCAAATGTTTTACCGCATTCCATCGTACATATAGTTGCAATTTCGTCGGAGTTGCTTTCCAGTATTTCCTTCATCTTAAAAAGATATTGAATTCTTTTCACCGCCGGAGTATTCCGCCATTCGATAAAAATATTTGAAGCCGATTCAGCGGCTAACTCAATATCTTCTTTACACCCGGCAGGAACTAGACTTAAAACTTCGCCGGTGCCGGGGTTTTCAACATCAATGTAGTTATCGAATTTACTTTCTATCCATTCCCCGTTGATATAATTTTTTAATTTCTTCATTCCCATACCTATTACAAATAATATTTCTGCTTTTTCTTGTTTTCTAAATAATTTTTATATGCTGTTTGAACCGATTCCATTTTGGAAACTTCCGCGACAGCAACTTCCCACCAGGAATAACCTTCAACACTTTTTTCCAAATCCGTTTCGATATAGATCAATGTTGTTTTATCGGACTGTTTTGCTTTTTTCAAAGCGTTGTTCAACGATTCAACTGTATCGGCTTTTATAACATTCGCTCCGAGACTTTCTGCATTCTTTGCTAAATCAACCGGAAGAATATCTCCATCTATTTGTCCTGTTGCATCATTTCTATATCTATATTTTGTTCCGAAGCGTTTGCTACCGAGTGATTCTGACAACGCACCGATACTTCCAAATCCGTTATTATTTAAAAGGATGATCGTCATTTTAATACCTTCCTGAACGGAAGTAATAATTTCATGATTGTTCATTAAATAATTTCCGTCGCCAACCATTACGTAAATTTCTCGATCCGGGCAGGCCATTTTAGCTCCCAACCCGGCAGCAATTTCATAACCCATTGTTGAATAACCATACTCAAGGTGAAAACCTTTTTTATCGCGGGTGCGCCAAAGTTTGTGAAGATCGCCGGGTAAACTTCCCGCAGCACATAGCAAAACATCTTTTGGTTCACAGAAATTATTAACAGCTCCAACTACTTCAGCTTGTGTAACAGGCAAATGCTTTTTATCTGAATAGTATTCGGAAACTTTTTCATCCCAGGATTTATTGAAGTCTGTAGCACGTTGGTGCCATGTCGCATCAACTTTGTAATTTTTTAATCCCTCTATCAATTCCGTCAAAGCTTCCTTTGCATCGGCAACAACCGGAATTGCAGAATGCTTGTACGAATCAAATTCTGTTACGTTTATATTTATAAACTTTACGTTTGGATTTTGAAAAGCAGTTTTTGAAGCCGTTGTAAAATCGCTGTAGCGTGTCCCGATTCCAATAATTAAATCGGCTTCATTTGCCATAGCTGCTGCACCAGGCGTACCGGTTACTCCAATCGCTCCAATGGATTCCGGTTTATTAAAAGGCAGCGCACCTTTTCCGGCAAATGTTTCCGCAACAGGAATCCCTGTTTGATCTACCAATTTTATCAATTCATCCACAGCATCACTGTAAATTGTACCGCCCCCGCTTATAATTAACGGTTTTGAACGTTGCTTAATCATTTCGATTGCTTTGGAAATAATATTTCTATCCGGGCGAATGCGCTGAA
>DAIEQA010000231.1:0-8456 GCA_027348115.1 Ignavibacteriales bacterium | reverse complement strand
CAAATTCAATTTTCTATTCCTCGCAGCGGTTTTGTTTCGTTAAAGGTATATAATCTTATCGGGCAGGAAGTTGCAACAATGTTCGAAGGTATAAAACAGGCGGGGAGCCATGTTGTATCTTTTAACAGCAGCGGACTATCAAGCGGCGTTTATATTTATACTCTTAAATCGAACAACTTTGTTGATTCTAAAAAATTAATTTTGCTTAAATAAACTGATGTTAAAAATTTATGAGGTTGAATCCGTGATTAGTAAAAATAATTCTTTCGGTTTGTTAATGACTCCGACGATTAAGAACAGAAATTTGTTTAGAAATTTCTATGTCTCCATTTCAATTTTGTTTTTCTTTTCGGGATTATTTCGCATTGATTCTTTCGCCCAGCAATTAGCAAAGGATCAAGACAAATTTCTCGGCGGCTCCACCAGCACTCCTATGTGGAGAAGTTTCGAATCATACTGGAATCAGGTGACTCCCGGTAATGATGGTAAATGGGGCTCTGTCGAACAAGTCCGGGGAACTTACAACTGGACAAATCTCGACCAGATTTATAATTACGCTAAAAGCAGAAATCTTATGTTCAAGGAACACGTACTTGTTTGGGGACAGCAGGAACCATACTGGGTTGCATCATTAGATACTGCCAGTCAAAGGGCAGCGGTTGAAAAATGGATTAGTACACTTGCACAGCGTTATCCTTTGATGAAATATGTCGATGTAGTGAACGAACCTTTTCACGCCGTTCCTTCCTACAAGAATGCCCTTGGGGGCGACGGGGCAACCGGATGGGACTGGGTAATCAATGCTTTTAAGCTTGCAAGAAAATACTGCCCATCAACGGCTAAGCTGATATTAAACGAGTACAGTATTTTGCAGGATTACACACAAACAACAAACTTTATTAATCTCATTACCCTATTGAACGATCGGGGATTAATCGACGGAATTGGAATTCAAGGGCATTACTTTGAATTTCGGAGTCACGTTGATGCAACAAGCGGTACATATGTTTATAGCCCGGCAACGCTGAAATCAAATCTTAATAGAATTGCGGCTCTCGGAATACCGATTTACATCACAGAGTTTGATATTGACGAAGCAAGCGATGATAACCAGCTTGCACAGTACAAAATTTATTTCCCGGTATTTTGGACTAATCCGGCTGTAAAAGGAATTACGTTTTGGGGATTTATTGAAAATGACGTTTGGACTTCTCACCCGAACACTTTTTTAATACATTCTGATGGAACCGAGCGCCCGGCAATGCAGTGGCTGCGTCAATATATTTTGTTGCCCATTCCACCGGTTCTTTTATTGCCAACGGGTACAGATGCTGTCCAGCGAAATCCGGTTTTGCAATGGCAGTCGTCAAAGACCGCTACTTCGTATCAAGTCCAGGTTTCAGATGTCAGAAGTTTTTCTTCCACAATAATGGATACAACAATTACCGATACGGTTTTGCAGGTAAGTCCTCTCGCAGCCAACACAACATTTTATTGGCGGGTGAGTGCCGTCAATGATAAAGGTGCAAGCGATTTTACGGATTTAAAATCTTTTACTACTGGGAACAATATAGTTTCTGTTGAAGCAGCAGGTGAAGCGTCTAAGAAATTCGAATTGCTTCAAAATTATCCTAATCCGTTTAACCCGACTACACAAATTCAATTTTCTATTCCTCGCAGCGGTTTTGTTTCGTTAAAGGTATTTAATCTTATCGGCCAGGAAATTGCAACATTATATGAAGGCATAAAGCAGGCCGGAAGCCATGTTGTGTTGTTTAACGGCAATCAACTATCCAGCGGTGTTTACATTTATACTCTTAAAGCCGGCAGCTTCGTCAACTCTAAAAAATTCATTTTGCTTAAATAATTTTTAACTGCTAAGTGAAAACCATGAAAAAAAAATTTTTTGTGCCGGTGTTAATGTTAATTTGTTTCTTCTTCTTGAACTTCCCTCTTTCAACACTGGCTGATGAAAGTGAGTTTAGTCCGGATTCGTTGACAAGAGGGGCGTATGATACCAATAAGTATATTAATCTTTTTAAAGATCTGCTCGGTAAGAACGATTCCGAAGTTAGGGCAAAAATTGATGATGTCTTCCGGCAGTTATTTTACGGGGACGATAACACTCAAAGAATTTATTACCCCGTGGGAAACGATATGGCTTACATTGAAGATATAAATAACCAGGATGTCCGTACGGAAGGCATGTCATACGGAATGATGATAGCGGTTCAGCTTGATAAGAAAGATGAATTTAACCGCTTATGGAAGTGGGCTAAAACTTTCATGCAGCATAAAGACGGTCCGGCAAAAGATTACTTTGCCTGGCACTGCAAAACCAGCGGCGAAGTAATTTCTCCCGGCTCAGCGTCCGACGGTGAAGAGTGGTTTGTAACGGCTTTGCTTTTTGCATCTGCAAGGTGGGGCGATAGAGAAGGCATCTATGATTACAAAAAAGAAGCGCAAAATATTTTGGATGCCATGCTGACAAAAACGGAATTCTCCGACGACGGACATGTAGTTACAAATTTATTCAGCAAAAAAGAAAAACAGGTAGTATTTGTGCCGGACGGCCGCGGCGACGATTTTACAGATCCGTCTTACCATCTTCCGCATTTCTACCAAGTATGGGCAATGTGCGCCGATAAAGAAAATAAATTTTGGAACGAATGCGCCGATACAAGCAGAAAATTTTTCCGCCGAACTGTAAATCACAAAACAGGGCTTGCACCGGATTACGCAAAATTTGACGGAACCCCCTTTAACCCCTGGGGAGGCGGTAACGATAATTTTCAATTCGACGCCTGGCGGGTAGCAATGAATATCGCTATAGACTATCTATGGTTTGCTAAGGATGAATGGGAAGTAACTCAATCCAACCGTATGCTGAATTTCTTTTATTCGAAGGGAATTAAAACTTACGGAAATGTTTTTTCGCTTGACGGCGAAAAATCTTCCGGCGACCATAGTCTCGGTCTGGTAACAGCAAATGCTGTTGCTGCGCTTGCCTCTACAAATGAAAATCGAAAAGAATTTGTTGAACAACTTTGGGATGCAAAAACTCCTACCGGACGCTTTAGGTATTACGACGGAATTTTGTACATGCTGGGAATGCTTCAAGCAAGCGGTAACTTTAAAATATATGACTGCTCCAAACATTAAGGAAGTAAATCCATGAATTCATTTACAAAATATTTGACAAAAAGTTTTTTATTACTCTTCCTGTGTGAAATAACATTGCCGGCGCAAGCCAAGATTCACAACAGCGACGCGAAGAATAAAATCACGGAAACTACATATATCTCGTTCCAAAAAGAGAAAGGAGATTTTACCCTTGCCGGTTCCGGCAAGTCATCCGCTATATTAGTTAGCTCCGCCGATTTCCCGGGTGTTCTTCGAGCTGTAAACGATCTTCAAAACGATATCGGATTTGTAACGGATGCTAAACCTATTATCTCAACCGATAATATTCCGGATTCAAAAGAAGTTGTAATCATTGGTACTCTTGGCAAGAGTTCTATCATTGATAAACTGGTCAAGGAAAAGAAGTTTAATCCTAATCTCGTAAAAGGTAAATGGGAAACCTTTGTAATTGAAACTCTTGATAAGCCGTTCCCTAATGTCGATAAGGCCTTAGTAATTGTCGGAAGCGACAAGCGCGGAACTATATACGGAGTTTACGATCTCTCCGAAAAAATCGGCGTGTCTCCGTGGTATTGGTGGGCAGATGTACCGGTTAAAAAACATCCCGATCTTTTTGTTAAAGCCGGTCAACATTCAAATGGAGAGCCGGCCGTTAAGTATCGCGGCATTTTTCTTAACGATGAAGCGCCTGCATTAACGGGTTGGGCTTACGAAAAATTCGGCGGATTGAATCATAAGTTTTATGAAAAAGTATTCGAACTTCTTTTGCGCCTTAAAGCAAATTTTCTTTGGCCGGCAATGTGGGGCAATAATTTTGACGATGACGATTCGCTTAACCAAAAACTTGCTGATGAATACGGAATAGTAATGGGTACATCTCACCATGAGCCGATGATGCGTTCGTGGAAGGAATGGCCTAAGTACGGACACGGCGCATGGAATTATCAAACAAACGACAGCACTTTGCGTGAATATTGGCGCGGCGGAATTAAAAGAATGAATTCGTATGAGAGTATTGTTACTCTTGGAATGCGCGGCGACGGCGACGAAGCAATGAGCGCCACTTCTAATATCGGTTTGCTTGAAAAAATTATTTCCGATCAAAGAAAAATTCTTGGAGAAGTGACCGGTAAAGATGTTACGACTATTCCTCAAGTATGGGCGCTGTATAAGGAAGTACAGGATTATTATGATAAAGGTATGCGCGTGCCGGATGATGTGACTTTATTGTTGTGCGACGATAATTGGGGCAACTTGCGAAAACTTCCTAAGCCGGACGCAAAACCGAGGAAGGGAGGATACGGAATTTATTATCACTTCGATTATGTGGGAGGACCGAGAAATTATAAATGGTTGAACACGGTACAAATTGAAAGAGTATGGGAACAAATGCGTCTTGCTTATGAATACAATGCAAGACAAATATGGATTGTAAACGTAGGCGATCTTAAACCGATGGAACTGCCGATTAGCTTTTTCCTCGACTACGCTTGGAATCCAGAAAAATATCCCGCTGAAAATCTGCCGGAATTTTATAAGCAATGGGCCTCCGAACAATTCGGAGAAAAATATGCCGGCGAAATTGCCGAGCTTTTGGCGTTGTATACTAAATATAATTCAAGACGAAAACCGGAACTGCTTTCTCCTGAGACTTACAGCTTAGTTAATTACGGAGAAGCGGAAATCGTTGTATCGGATTACAACAAACTGGCCGACCGCGCAAACAAAATTTATGATCAACTTTCAGCGGAATACAAACCCGCGTTTTACCAGCTTGTTTTATATCCCGTGGAAGCATGCGCTAATTTAAACCAATTATATGTTACTGCCGGGCTTAATCGATTATACGCAAAACAAGGACGCGCCGCGACCGATAGTCTTGCCGATGAAGTTAAAGAGTTGTTCGATAAGGACGCAGAACTATCGCATTATTATAATAAGGTAATGGAAAACGGCAAGTGGGACCATATGATGGATCAAACTCATATTGGCTACACTTACTGGCAGCAGCCGGATAAAAACAATATGCCGATAGTAGATAGATTGGAACTGCCGGACATTGCCGACATGGGCGTTGCGATTGAAGGTTCATCGAAATGGTGGCCGGAGGATACGAGTAAAGCCGTTCTGCCTGAATTTGATTCTTACAACAAACAATCCTGCTACATCGATGTTTTCAATCGCGGGAAGACTCCGTTCAAATATGAGGTAAGAACAAGAGAAACCTGGATTCAGATTTCTGAGCCGGCCGGAATGATCGAAAAACAAAAACGGATTTTAATAAGTGTCGATTGGGAAAAGATTCCGGCAGGAGAAAATCGCGGAGCGGTCGGCATTATCGGTCCAAATGGAAAATTTGTAGTTGTAAATGTAATTGCAAATAACTCGCCGCTGCCAAAGCGGTCATGCGAAAATTGTTTTGTTGAAAGTAACGGTTACATCTCAATCGATGCCGATAACTACAGCAAAGCAATTGATGCAAAAAATATTTCGTGGCAGAAGATTCCGAATCTCGGCAGAACCAATTCCGCGTTAACCGCTGTTCCCGTGACTGAAGCTGTTGATAATCTTAATGGGAATACACCGCACCTGGATTACAACCTGTACTTAGATCATAAAGGTGAAGTTAAGGTTATGTTGTATTTCTCACCAACGCTAAATTTCAGTTATAATCCGAATGGAATCCGTTACGCTGTTTCGATTGATAATGAGAAGCCGCAGATTATTAACATGACGCCGAATCCAAACTATCCCGATTTGAACCGCGACGGCATGTGGAATAAGTGGGTTGCCGATGATATCAACATTCAAATATCAAAACATAATATCGAAGAATCCGGAAAACATGTATTGAAATTCTGGCGGCTGGATCCGGGCCCGGTACTTCAAAAAATAGTAATTGACTGCGGCGGCGTTAAACCAAGCTACCTTGGTCCGCCGGAAAGTACACGCAAATAATTTTTGCTCGTAGATGAATTGGTGAATACTTGTACAAAAGTTTTTCCTTTCATCCGCCTTCTTCCTTAACGGAGAATAGTAAATGACCAGACACTTTATATCATCTAATTGTTCTTTTACTGTTCTCCGTTTTATTTATCGATTGTAAATTTAATGAATTGACGGATAGACTAATTTCTATTCCAAAATATTTATGACGAAAGAGAATTTGAGAATTTCATGAAAATACTTCGTAAATCGCTTCCGGGCTTGCTCACGTTTGTTCTAATTGCTGCTCTTGCTGTCTCGAGTTTTGGCCAAACCGTAAACTCCAAACTCAAACTTAATAGCGCCGGTTATTATGAAACTCCCGGACTTAACATTTTGGTGTTCAATAATTGGTACGACGGCAATTTCAGCGACGCCAAGATAAGCGGCATTGAACTTATTCATCACGGTGTGCGCACAGCCACAAACGGCGACGTACGATTAAGTCCAACGCCGGCGCAGTGGGATCCAACGCCTCAGTTGAAAGAAAGAAATGTTGATACCTTCCATGGTAGTGTAGAAACTTATTTGGTATATCCCGATTACAACTTCAACTACATGATAAAAGTTGAAGCCAAAGATGACGGCGTTAGTCTAAGTGTTTTTTCGGACAAACCGCTTCCGGAAAAGCTTATCGGCAAGGCAGGGTTAAACCTGGAATTCCTTCCTTCAGCATATTTTGAAAAAACATATTTAGTCGACGAACACCCTGGTAATTTTCCGTTGTACCCGACCGGACCGATGACTTTAAATAAAAACAATATTCCTGAACCTCAACCAATTGCGACCGGCAAAGCAATCGTTCTCGCGCCGGAAGATCCGACCCGGAGAGTTACAATTAAATCGGAAAGTTCGGAACTATCATTATACGACGGGCGTAACGAGGCGCAGAACGGGTGGTTTGTTGTGCGTAGTCTTTTGCCTGCCGGCAAAACCGGCAAAGTATTAGAATGGTTCATCAAAGCTAATACAATTCCAAACTGGGTGCGTGAACCTGTAATCGAGTATTCGCAAGTTGGTTATCATCCCTTGCAGAAGAAAGTTGCCGTTATCGAATTCGATGCAAATGATAAGCCGCAAACGGAGGCAAGTTTATTAAAAGTAAACGCCGATGGGAAGTTCATCGACAAATACTCGGCACAGTTAAAAAACTGGGGAAGGTATCTTCGTTACAATTATTTCACGTTCGATTTTTCTGCGGTAACCGAAGACGGCGTTTATGTGATCAAGTACGATTCGATTTACACAAAGGCGTTTAGAATTTCGAAGGATGTTTATGAACAAGCTTGGCACCCAACGAATGATGTTTACCTGCCGGTGCAGATGGATCATATGTATGTTAAAGAAGCGTATCGTGTTTGGCACGGCTATGCTCATCTTGATGACGCGCTTCAGGCGCCGGTTAATCATAAACATTTTGATTTGTACGCGCAGGGACCAACGACAGATACTCCGTACAAACCGGGCGAACATATTCCCGGCTTAAATGTCGGCGGCTGGTTCGATGCCGGGGATTTTGATATTCGAACTCAAACTCAATACGCGGTAGTGCAGAACCTTGTTCAAACGTGGGAGGATTTTCATCCGGCGAGAGATGAAACTTTGGTTAATGAAAAAACAAGGTATGTCGAAATTCATCATCCCGATGGAGTGCCTGATATTATTCAGCAAATTGAACACGGCACGCTTCAACTACTGGCTCAATTTAAAGCTGTTGGTCATGCAATTAACGGAATCATCGACTCCGATCTTTCACGTTATACTCATCTTGGCGATGCTTCGACAATTACAGATAACCTGATTTATAATCCAAAACTAAAGCCGCTTGAGTCCGACGGATTTACAAGCGGAACGAATGATGACAGGTGGGCGTTCACAAGCAAGTCCAGCGCGTTAAACTACGGCTCCATTGCGGCATTGGCTGCTGCAAGCCGTGCGTTGAAAAATTATGATAAAGAACTTTCCCGGGATTGTTTTGACACGGCTCAAAAAATTTGGGGTGAAGAGCAAACACACGCGCCCGATCTTTTTCGTCACGGCAATACTACCGGCGGGCCTCTCGAAATGGAAAAATTAAAAGCCTCGGTTGAACTGTTGAAGACTACCGGAGAAAAAAAATATAAAGATGAGATCGATAAAATTTTATCTGGTGAAGATCGGATTCAATGCGCCAGGTTTCAGGCTAATGTCTCCATAACCACATGCGAGAAAAGGTGGGAGATAGCAATGGCAGAACTACAGCTCCAGCGAACATGGACAACCGTTAAGCCATATCCTGATGCAAGCGTTTTTTTGTGTTTAAAATGTGAGAAATATGATAAAAAGAA
>DAIEQA010000157.1:0-5535 GCA_027348115.1 Ignavibacteriales bacterium | reverse complement strand
AAAAGCAGACGGGTTTTACCGGCCGCTTTATACCTAATTATCCGATAAGGAATCAATAACTATCGTGGGTAAGAAGGACTTTTCCTTTAAATACGCGGTAAATAAAAATTGTATATCCGATTACAAGCGGCATTCCAATCAAAGCAATAATAAGCATTGTCAGTAAGGTTCTTTGAGTTGAAGCGGCATTATAAATAGTTAAGCTGTTTGCGAGATCGATGCTCGACGGAACAATACGGGGGAAAAGACTAATTGCCATCAAAAGAATCATTACGCCAATCATTACCGAGGAGGAAAGAAACGCTCTGCCGAATTTTTCCGCCTTCAGCGCAACAGGTATGTATATGATCGATAAAAACAAAACAACAAACAAAATCCAGAACAGAAAATTTTTCAGCATGCCATCGAACAAATATGATGCGGCAAAAAATGTTGCGAATGTTGCCAAGATGTAAAGCACTACAAACGCAATCCAGGTCTTATTAGCCCAGTTGACCATTCTTTGTCGCTGTTTGTTATCGCTTTTCATCGTCATGTATATCGATCCGTGCATAGTAAACATTACCAGAACAAGCACTCCGACTAAAAGAGAGTAAGGATTAAGAAGGCCAAGAAAGGTTATAGAAGAAAATACTTTGCCGTCTTTCATTTCAATCGGCAGACCGCGCATAACGTTTCCAATTGCAACGCCGTACAAAAGAGCGGGCACCAAACTTCCAAGAGCAAATGCAAGGTCCCACCATTTTTTAGAGCGGGCAGATTCCATGTACTTTCTAAATTCAAACGATACTGCGCGGAATATCAATGCCGTTAACAATAGCATGAAGGCAATATAGAATCCGCTGAACACGGTTGCATATACAATTGGGAAAGCGGCAAACAAAGCGCCGCCTCCGGTAAGAAGCCATACTTCATTTCCATCCCACACTGGGCCAATTGCGTTAATGTTTATCCGTTTTTCGTTTTCATCCTTTGTAAAAAGATGAAGAACGCCTACACCCAAATCAAAGCCGTCAAGTATTGCGTAACCTATAATCAATACTCCGATAAGCAGAAACCAAATTACATTTAAGTCTATCATAACAGCGCCTCCTTAGCTAAAACATCTTCCGGACCTTTCTTTATTTTCTTTACAAGCAGGTAAATAAAAATAGATCCAAGTAACAGATAGATGAGGAAGAACAGAATTATTGAAAAAATTAATTCGCCGGAGCCGACAGTTACAGAAACAGCATCCCGGGTTCTCATAAGTTTGTAAACAATCCAGGGCTGCCTTCCGACTTCCGCAGCTATCCATCCTAACTGGCAGGCAAAAAGCGGGAATGGGATAGCCCAAACCAGCAGTTTCAAAAACTTTTTACTGTCGAACAAAGTCTTCTTGTAAATTTTGTAAGTGCCGATCAAAGTTACAAGTATGAACAACATTCCGAGAAGAACCATATTATGATATGAAACAAAAGTTAGGAACAACGGTGGAATATCTTCCTTTGGAAACTCATTTATGCCTTTCACTTTTGCATTTAAATCTCCGAATGCAAGCCAGCTTAACAAACCCGGAATTTCAATAGGAACCTTCAGCGTTGGCGGATGATCCATCGGTACGGCAAACAATGCAACCGGGGCACCGCTTTGCGTTGTGTATAATCCCTGTATAGCGGCAAATTTTTCCGGCTGCGTTTCTGCAACCTGTCTTCCATGCTCATGACCGAAAGGAAATACTTCCAACAGTGATACTACTAAACCAAAAATAACTCCAAGTTTCAATGCTTTCTTTGCAATTTCTCCGCCCTTGTTTTTATAAACAAGGTAAGCTGCAACCCCGGACATAAAGAACGCGCCTGAAATCAACGCAGCATCAAATGTGTGGAAGAATCTTGGAAGAGTGGACGGATTAAATACCGCAGCCCAGAAATCCGTTAACTCCGCTCTGCCGTTTTGAACTACATAACCGGCAGGAGTTTGCTGCCAGGAATTGGCAACTATAATCCAGAAAGCAGAAATAGTTGCACCGACTGCGACCATAAGAGCAGAAAACCAGTGAACGCCTTTTGATACTTTGTCGCGGCCAAAAATGTAGAGCCCTAAGAATGTCGATTCAAGAAAGAATGCGAATACGCCCTCGGCAGCCAGGGGCGCTCCAAAAATATCTCCAACAAATTTTGAATACTCTGCCCAATTGGTACCAAACTGGAATTCCATTACAACACCGCTGGCAACGCCAACGGCAAAAATTAATCCCAGCATTTTTCCAAAATACTTTCCGATTGAAACATAAATCTCGTCTTTCTTTTTCCATCCTAAAGTTTCCGTAATTACCAAAAGCCATGAAAGGCCTATAGTAAGCGGTGGGAAAAAGAAGTGGAACCCAATGGTCATTGCAAACTGAATACGCGCAAGTAAAACCGGATCCATATTTAATTATCTCCTCTTTTAATGAAAACCGAAAATGATTTTAGTTATTGAATAAGAAACTAATTTATTTTTTCTTCCGAACTTCGTTTTCGTAAGCCAGTTCTTCAATCGATTTGCTTGAAAGAATTTCTTTTAATTTTGTTTGGGCTTCACACCACAAGGTGTGAACGGTGCACCATCTTTGGTTAGAACAAAAAGCTTTATCAATAAGACATTTATTCAATGCCATTTTTCCTTCCACCGCTTCAATAATATCTAAAGGCGTTATTGCCGAAGCAGGTTTTCCAAGTTTTATTCCTCCTCCTATTCCCCGCTGAGACTGGATTAATCCGCATGTTGAAAGCTGTGAAATAATTTTCCTCAGGAATTTTTCCGGTATACCGTTTATCTCGGAAACTTCGGAGATACGAAAAACCGTGTTAGCGTCTCCACCGGCAAGGTGAATCATTGCCCTAATTGCGTATTCTCCGGTAAGCGTAAGCTGCATATATAAAACGTTGGAATCTTTTAGCTAAATATGACAAATTTTGTCATATTTAGCAACTGAAATATTGCCGCTTTAATACGATAATAAAAAAAGCTTATGCTCTACCGGAATTTATTCTCGCGTAATTAATATTTGTTTTTTAAATTTTAATCAACTTTGTTGCAGTATAGATTTAAGAGACATTGTGAAAGAAAAAGATAAAACCATTCTTATAGTTGAAGACGATCCGCTTATAATCGCAACCGAATCTCATTGGTTGAAGAGAGAAGGTTATAAGGTTTTACATTCCTCTAATGGGGAAAAAGCAATTAAAGTCGTCGAAGAGAACCCCGGCAAAATTGATTTGATACTCATGGATATAGATCTAGGTTCGGGGATAGACGGAACTCAGGCCGCCCAGGAAATATTAAGAAAAAATGATATACCTGTGCTGTTCCTTTCCGCGCATACGGAAAAAGAAGTTGTTGATAAAACCGAGAAAATAACTTCATACGGATATGTTGTAAAAGACGCACAGAGCACAGTGCTGCTGGCCTCAATTAAAATGGCATTTAAACTTCATGATGCGCAGAGCCGGTTACAGGCCAAGGAAAGAGAATTGAGGCAGAGTGAAACAAAATTCAGATCGCTCTTTAAAGAAATGACTGAAGGCGTTGCCCTCCACGAATTGATTTTTGATTCGAACGGCAACGCCGTGAACTATACAATTATAGAAGCCAATCCTTCCTTTGAAAGAATAACAGGCATTACGGCTAAAGACGCTACCGGCAAATTGGCAAGCGAAGTTTACCAAACAGAACGCCCGCCTTACCTGGATAAATATGCAATCGTGGAAAAAACCGGCGAGCCGTACTACTTCGAAACTTTCTTTCCACCGATGAATAAATATTTTTCCATTTCCGTTTTTACTCCTGCAAAAGGACAATTCGCTACAGTCTTCGAGGATATTACGGATAGAAGAATTTTTGAAGAATCGCTCAGACTGAACAAAGAAAAATTTCAAGAGATTTACGACAGCGTTAACGACGCTATTTTTATTAACGACTCTGTTAACGGTTATATACTGGATATCAATAAGAGAGCAAGCGAACTATATAATTATTCTAAAGAGGAATTTTTAAAAATTTCGATCGAGGACTTAAGTTCCGGCGTTCAGCCGTATACACTCTCTGCCGCATTGAAAAAAATAGCAGCGGCAAAAAAGGGCATTCCACAAACTTTCAAATGGCACGCAAGAAAGAAGGGCGGTAAATTATTCTGGGCAGATATAAATATGCGTCATGCCATAATCGATAGTAGGGACTGCGTGCTGGTTGTTGTAAGAGATATTGACGAACGAGAAAAAGTTGAACGGACATTAAAAGAAAGCGAGGAGAAATTCAGGAAAATTTTTGAATCCGGACCCCTTGCTATGGCCATGACCAATTCGAAATTTAACTTCATCTCATCGAATACAGTTTTTCAAAATATGCTCGGTTATAGTCAGGAAGAGCTAAAATTGCTAACCTTTAAGGAATTGACCCATCCGGACGATCTTGGAAAAGATACGATGAATATAAAAGATTTGTCGGAAGGCAAAATATCCATCTATAAAACCGAGAAAAAATATTTAACAAAAGACAACAGAATTGTCTGGGGCAACATAACCGTTTCGATAATCAGAGATGAAGAGAATAATTTTCTTTATTACTTAATTTTGGTCGAAGACATTACAAAACAAAAAGAATCGGAATCCGAGCTTAAGAAAACGGAAATAGAACTAGAAAACTTTTTCGAATTAGCGATTGATCTATTCTGCATTGCGAATACGGACGGATATTTTATTCATTTAAACCCCGCGTGGGAAAAAACTCTCGGTTACACTATTGATGAGTTAAAGCGATTGAAGTTCCTGGATTTAATTCATCCGGATGATCTTCAAGCTACATTTGCGGCACTGGTGTCTTTGGAAAGTCAAAATGAGGTGTTGAATTTTGTTAACAGATACAGATGTAAAGACGGCTCTTACAAATGGATTGAATGGCGATCATACCCCGTTGGTAATTTAATATATGCCGCGGCCAGGGATATTACGGAACGCAGACAATTTGAAGAGGCGTTGCGGGAAAGCGAATCCAAGTACAGAATTCTGCTTGAAGAATCGCTAGACCCGATATTTATAATCGGCGCAGACGGAACATACTACTATGTTAACACGGCATTTGCGCAGGGCGTTAACAGAGAACCGACAGAGATCATTGGTAAAAAAATCTGGGATGTTTTTTCAGCTATCGAAGCCGAGAAACGTTTTTCAGCTATGCAGACGGTAATTCAAACAGGCAAAACCAAGGTAATAGAAGTGCAAGTGGATACTAAAAAGGCGCTCGATTATTATGTTACTACAATTCAGCCAATAAAAAAAGGCGATGGCACTGTCTCTTCCTTTATGTGCAGTTCGAAAAATATTACCGAGCGGAAAAAAATGGAGGAGGCATTAAAAGCTTCCGAGGAAAAATTTTCAAAATTTTTCTACAGCAATCCTGTTGGATTAAGCATCAACCGCGTTGATAACGGCGTTTTCGTAGAAATAAATCCTGGATTCTCTCAACTGTTTGGTTATGAACCGGAAGAGGTACTCGGGCATAATTCTACAAAAG
>DAIEQA010000154.1:0-7694 GCA_027348115.1 Ignavibacteriales bacterium | reverse complement strand
TCTTAACAAGTTTAAACCATGGCGCCTACGATTTTATATTAAGACCATATGAGCGCGGCCAATTAAAATTGGCTGTCGAACGCGCTTCTCTGCACAAAGAACTCGAGTTGAAAAACAAAGTTAATTCGGCAAGGTTAAATTTGCGCCATTCGGAAGCAATTATAGGCGAATGCGATGAAATTAAAAACATGCTTCAATCCGCCGAACTAACATCTCAATTAAACGGCAACATAATTATTTACGGCGAACCCGGCACCGGTAAAAAATTACTCGCCGAATACATTTATAAAAATTCCGATAGGGCAAATAAATTTTTCCTTCCGATCGATTGCTCTAGAATATCCGATCAAATTTTAGAGCGTGATTTATTCGGCTACGAAAAGGAAATGTCGCTGGATTCCAAAACCTCACAGCAGGGAGTGCTGGAGCTTTTGGACGGAGGTATTCTACTTCTGAATGAAATAAGCGAGGTGGGTTTTACGCTTCAATCCAAACTCCTCCACTTTATTGAGACAGGCGAGTTTAGAAGGATCGGCGGAGTTGTTAACCTGAATTCATCGATTAAAATTATAGCAACTACAAGTAAAGACCTAAAAGAAGAGGTGGAAAAGAAAAACTTCCGCCAAGATCTTTACAATAGATTAAACGGAATAGTTTTAAATGTTCCCCCGCTTAGAGACCGCGGCGGAGATATCATAATGCTCTCCGAATTTTTTCTTCAGAGAAGATCGACCGTTCGATCAACAAAAAAATTAGCATCCGATACAAAAGTAGAATTACTGCGATATGATTTCCCGGGAAATGTAAGCGAGCTTAAATATATTATAGAGCGGGCTTTCTTTCTTGCCGAGGGCGATACAATACAGCCGCAGGATTTAAGAATTCCCCGCGAGCTAAATAATTACTCCAATTTTATCGGGGATAGCGGCAAAATGCTCACCATAGAGGAAATGGAAAAATCGCACATTAAAGCGGCGCTGGAATATTACAATTGGAACCGGGAAAATACCGCCCATGCTTTGGGTATTAGCATTAAAACGCTCTACTCAAAAATTCGCAATTATAAACTGATGTAGAACCGTTCCAATAGTTATGCTAAATTGATTCTACCTTGAGATATTTTTTTAAAATGCCGGCAAGCGATTGTGAGTTAATTGGTTTTGTCACTATATCATTGAAGCCGCTCTTCTCAATTACTTCTTTGTTATCAAGCATTGCATACGCCGTTAAAGCTACTACCGGGATAGCGTTAAATTTTTCCTCACTTCGAATCCGCCCAATAGTTTCAAATCCGTCCATCTGCGGCATCATAATATCGAGGAGAATCAAATCCGGGTTAACATGATTGAGCGTAAGCAAACACTCCATACCGTTATGGGCAAACACCGCATCGCAGTTCATCTCTTTAATAAATTCTCCCACAGTAAAAAGAGCGTCGTTGTCGTCGTCTACAATAAGAACGGTTGGCTTATAATCATGTTTCTTCCAAATTAAATCTTGAGGCGAATCAATAATTGAAGCACCTGCTTTTTCATCTTTTGCACTAACAGCCGGTTTAGACTCATCTTCGTAAATGCCTATAGTATCCCTTAGACTTTTCAAAATATCCAGAGGATGAGCTTTGACGGCTTCCGCTAAATTTTTAACTACTGCGTTTAATTCTTTACTCAACTTCTTGGTTGTATCCGCAGGCAATTTTACAATCATGAATACCTTTGCCTCTGGTTTCCTGCTGCGAAGTTCGTAACAATATCTAAAAATATCAGGGCCGAATGAAGCTAAATCCATTACGAGTAATTGCTCTTCGTCGCTTGTAATTTCCTTAAGCAACTTATTCCAATTGGTTTCCCTTATAATTTGCCGGTTGCCGCCCGGATTATTAGCCAAGGATTCAAAGCTCTGCTTGCTTTTATCTAGAATAAATATTTTCTTGATATTCCTGTTGACGGTTCTCTCAAGCTCGTCAATTTTCGATTTTAGTTCTTCGCCGGTAATCTTATCGCTGCAAAAGTCAAAAATTTCCGGTCGCCACCCGATTTTTTCCTCGTCAAGAATTACGGCCAGCAAAATCTGGATGCCTTTTGTAGATGGGTCGTTTTTGAGTTCGGAAATTAATTCCCACGCAGAAATTTCTTTTGACGCCGGGTTAATAATTATTGAGCCGGGATTTTTTTCCGCGGTTAAACGCAGAGAATCCTTCTTAGTTTGAGCAGTAAAAATTTTAAAGTTGTAAGACCGAAAATAATCGCCCGTTAATTTTTGTGAGTCGATGTTATCGTCAACAATTAGGAGAACACCTTTAAAATTTTCTTCTTTATTTGACTCGATACTTAAGAAGCGATGCGGAATGTTTTCGATTTTTTGCATGATGGAATTAGTAAGGATAAAAGAAAACTCGGAGCCCCTGCCTAACTCGCTTTTTAGTCGGAGAGCGGTTCCCAACAGCTCGGCATATTTTTTACAGATGGCGAGTCCCAAACCCGCACCGCTGTATTTCCTGGAAGAGCCAGAATCAACCTGTCTAAACTCTTCGAAAACTATTTTTTTATCTTCCTCGGAGATGCCGATACCGGTATCTACAACGGCAAATTGTAAATCAGTTTCGTTAAGCTGTTTAACTACAAGTTTTACTTCCCCGTCGTCCGTAAATTTTACGGCGTTCACAAGAAGATTCATTAAAATCTGTTCCAGCTTACCGCGGTCGGAATCGAGCAGCAGGTTAACGTTTTGTTTCATCTCGATAATAAATTTGAGATCTTTTTCCGCTGCCAGCTGCGAAATGTTCACGTTTACATCATCGAGCAAATCGCCGAGCAAAAATTTCTCTTTCTTTATTTCGATTTTACCCGTTTCAAATTTGGAGAACTCGAGAATATTGTTAATAAGCGTAAGAAGTTTTTTACCGTTACGATGAACTATAGCAAGTCTTTCTTTTGCGCGTTTGGAATTCTCTGACTCTTTCAAAAGCAATTCGGTTAATCCCAAAATTGAAATTAGGGGAGTCCGAAGTTCATGCGACATGCTTGCAAGAAATTCGGATTTCACCTGCGTCAACTCCACCGCCTTAGAGCGCTGTTTTTCCAGTTCTTCGGCTTTCTCTTGCAACTGTCTATGCAATTCTCTTAACTCTAAATTCTGCTCGATAGTTTGTTTGTTTTGTTTTTGATACTCTTCGTTTAACTTTTCAAGCTCATAAACTAGATTTTCCAACTGCTCAAACGAGTTTGCATTTACAAGACCAATTGCAAGCTGTTCGTGAATATTATCGATGTATGAAGAAATTTCTGATTTCGGAGTGGCTTCCGATGCGAGTTCAAGAACCGCAATTGTTTCTTTATTATACATGATCGGGTAAATCATTAAGTATTCGATCTTAATTGTAGCAATGCCGGTTTTTATCTCGGGATGATTTTCGTGAAAATGAAATTCTATCTTTTCTTTTTTCTCAATCGCGTTTGTATACAAGTCGGGGTCCTTTGTCGGTTTAACTAAATCCCTGTTGATTCCATAAGAGGATATCAACCGGATCTTTTTATTGCTGACTGTATACAATGCGCCAAAGGTTAGTCCGGTAGTCTTTATAATTTTGGAAAGAGCAGCATCTGCAATTTCGGTTAGCGTAGGATTTTGGTTGATGAGGGTTATAAATTCGGAATATTCCTGTTCTGCCCTTTTATTCCGGACAAGCTCATCGAGCATATTATTAAATGTTTCTCCAAAATGGCCGATCTCATCTTTTGTAATAATTGGAACGCGATGCATCAGGTTGCCCTTACCGGTTATTTCGGCTCCCTGGCTTAGCAAAACAATTTGCCTTCTAAGTTTTGCCGTGAATAGGAAAACAGCAATAAACGTTAACGCGCTTCCGGCAAGCACAATTAATATCATTACAATTCTTGTAGTCTCTCTAAACTCAACTCCCTCTTTGAAAGCCTGGAAGACTATAAAATCAATTTTAGCGCCCGGCGTTAACAAAAATCTTGGCGTGAATAAAGAAGCTATAAAATCCGCATGATCGAGCTCAGCGATGTAAAGATCGTAATTGTTTTTATAACGAAGATCGTGAACCGCTTTCATCACATTTAAAAGCAGCGACTGGTTTTTTTCCTGGTTGGAAACTTCTACTGGAGAGTCGTTAATTACCAGCGCAACTTCCGAACGGATTTTTTCCGCCATCTTGGTAAGCACTTCGGCGGATAAAAGTCTGCCGTAGTAAACCGTCTTTCCGCTGGACAGTTGCGAGTATCTTAATATAACGTTCGGATTGTCGTTAAAGAACTGCCGGAAAGAACTCGATCTGATGTTAAGATAGGATTTGGTCCTAACCTTAAACTCACGATTGTTTATTAAGGAATCGTTTACAAGCGTAAAAAGAAAATCTATCGATGTGGAATCGAGATCGATTGAAGGAAAGTTATTCAGTTTAGGAACGAGTGAACGAAAATCATCGTCGGTTTCCTGCAATTCGTTTGCAAGTGTAATTACCAGATCATTTGTTGAATTCAAGACCGTCTTAGTCTGCTGCTGTGTTAAGACCTTGCCGGCGAGAGAATAAAAAATAAAGGTTGACGCAACCGAAACGCAAAGTACAATAACGAATGATATTAGTATAAATCGAATGTTAAGTTTCATTCAGAAGGACCTCCCGCCACGCTCAATTGTTTTGATGTGGAAGGAATAACTTTCCCGAAGATTTATAAACGCGATACAGATTACAAAATTTCGTTACTTAAAATTCAACCGGCTGAAATTGAATTCCCGCAGGATTTATTTCGGATTATCGCCGTCTTTGTTTTTAATCTGTTCCTTAAGTTTATCAAGAGCGTCTAAATTTTCCTGCCTAACGTCGTGAAGCATCGTCTCGCTTCTTTTCTGTTCCATACGCTCTTTAAGAGTAGGAAGCAGCTGCGCCTTTATTAACATTATAATTTCTTTTCTAACTGTTTCCTTCGAGTCGTAGCCTGCAAGGTACCTAATGCCAAGAACCCACCACGGCAAATCTTTCAGAAATGGAATACCTCTTCTAACCGTGATATCCTGATTCTCGAATAATCCGCCTATCGCGGTCTCTTCTCCGTTTAACAAAATGACCTGAGTATTCACGGTATTCTTGCTTACATCCGTGCTTAACGCGTCTCTCGAAACAACGCTGCTTCGTTCGACTTTAAGATCGAGCAGGATATAATTTATATTATCTTCGTTGTAGATGTGCGGTGTTACCTGGATTATTGTGCCCGTCGGATAAAATTTGTCTATTAAGTTACCGGCAAAGTCTCTTTCCTTAATAGAAAAATCGTCTCCCACTTGTGTCTTTCCTTCCACGCCGTTTCTAACAGTGATTATCGGCCTAGCGATAATTTGACCGAGACTGTTGGTTTCAAAAAATCTTAACAGACCGCCAATGTTGCCGGACCATGGGCCTAAATTAAAGCTGGATGTATCGTTCAGCTCAAAAGTGGGCGGATTGGCCTGCGTGGTTGTAGAAGTGGATGAAGATTGCTGTTGCTGTTGCTGAAGAGTAATAACTTTGCCGCCGATGTTAATTCCCGACTGCGAAAAGAGTGCTTCCCAGTTTATTCCTCTTTCGCGCATATCATCGATGTTGGCTTCAAACAGCACCGCGGAAATTTTAACCTCTCTTTCGTTAACGGAGGCATAGACTTTTTGATCAAGCTGTTCCTTAGCATCGTCTTTTTTCTTAACTATTATAGTTGTTGCAGTTTCCTGCAAGGTAAGATTATTATACTGAACAATGATGAAGAGAGCTTTTTTATACTGCATCTTGTCAATTTCAATTCCGATTGGCTCTTTGATGCTTACCGAGGAAACAATTTTTTTGCCGGTAATTTTTTCGCTTACTTTGCTTAGAACCTCAATCGCCTGATCGAAAGAAATATTTTGCGATAACGAAACAATCTCCTCGGGGTTAACATACCCTTTTAATTTTTCCTGCAAATCGATTTGCGCGTTCGCTGCTTGGAAAGACAAAATCAACAGTACGAGGCTTATTAACTTTTTCATTTTATTTACTCGGCTTTTTTTCTTTTTCAAGTTCAAGTGTTACATTTTCAATAATGCCGCCCTTATTCAAAACAAAATTAACTTCGTTTTTCTGGTAATTAATATTTGTTAAGTAACCAAGATAAACCTGGTCCCCTTCCCACAGCAAATAAGTATTCCCGCTGGCGTCGGATAGAAAAGCTCCGTCCGGAATCAAAGCTAAAAGATGCGCCGACTGAACATCCAGCAGTTGATCTTTGTTAGGCGGAATTTCATTTCTAATTAACGGGTAGAAGAAATCGTAAGCCGGATTAGGCGTAAGCGAATTCTCCTTTATATTTTTTATTGAAAAGCGGTCGCCGTCGGAAAAATAAACTTCGGTTTTAAATTTATAAGTTACCAGGTAGTGCGGCGTACCGTCTTTATCAACTTTAACATTGTTATTCAATTCAACTTCGGAGATTTTTTTCAACTGCTTGCTTTCTTCTATTGCGTAGATAAGCCGGTTAAAATCTTCGAACTCTGCCACACCGCTAACGGTGAAAGTATAAATGTTGAAATTGTTTGTCTTCTTGCTGTCTTCAAATTCCAGGTTGACAAATGAATTGTTGGAAAAGTTATACGAGACCTGGTTTATAAAATCGAAGAAGCTTGCCTGCGAAAGTTTATAAGGAATATTATACTTTCGATTGGCAAGAACCGAATCGAGCTCTGCAACCCGTTTACGCATAAAAGCAAGCTGCTGCTTAAGCGCATCCGTATCCAGCTGGTAAAGCTTAAGATCCTTAATTCTTTTTTCCTTCTGTCTTATCTTCGATTTTTGAATTACAAAATTGTACACGCCCGCGCTGAGCAATATGCCAAGGAATATGACAAGCACTATGATTGTATTCTTTACTTTACTGTTCATCTTGCGCTCAGCGTGTCTTGGGTTAGTTTGAGGTTAAGAGAAAAAGAGAATGCGCTTTTATCTCTTAACGGTTCGTAAGTAATTTTCTTCAGCAAAGAATTTTTATTCAGCCCGGCAAATTCCGTTAGAACGCTTCTTGATAAGGAGTAGCCGGTTAATCTTATCTCGTCTTTGGCAACGGTTTCAACTTTCGTAATCCAGAAATTTCTTCTGCGCTCGGCAAAGTCGGATATTTTAGTTAGAGTTTTATCCCACACACCGGCTCCAACGGCGGCTGTATCTAAAATACTTTGAGTGGCGTCGAAACTATTAATGCGCTGTTCGAGCGGCGTTATTTCCTGAACAAGAGCCTGGTTTTGACTTTGCCGCTGCGATAATCTTTCTATTTCAATATTCTGTTCGTTGATGTGCCGGAAGTTTGATAAAATTTGGAATGTAAAGAAAAACGTTGCGCCGAATAAAATAGGAAGAAGCGCATATGTGTGCCAGCCGAAATCGAAGAACTTTTGATTCTCCTGAACGTACCTCGGCAGAAAATTTACGCCGACATAAGATTTATCAAGTTCGTCAAAGTATTCCACAGCTACAGAAACAGGTACTGCGTAGAGCGCCAGATTTTTTCGCTCTTCCTCGTTCAGGTTGGTTATATCAAAATTCTCAAACTTCAATTCGGAAACATTCGCTTCCGGGAACGTTCCGTAAAAAGACAGAATTAAATTCTCGGATCTGTCTTCGCCGCAGATAATTACGTTGTCCAGTTTAGGAATGCCGCCGTTTTCCATCT
>DAIEQA010000195.1:0-65406 GCA_027348115.1 Ignavibacteriales bacterium | reverse complement strand
TCATATTTATAAACTTGCCGTAACAAATCATAAAAATAAAGTTTGAATTGAAAAGTAAAATTATTTTCCTGGTTATAGTTTTAGCTTTTGCGGCAACGGTACTTTATTCGCAGCAGGTAATTAAAAGCGGAAAGACATTTTATCTTTCCAATACCGTTGTTGTAAAAGTTAAGGCCGGAACAAGCTCTGCACAATTAAATAAATCGCTTGCAAAATTTTCTGTTAGCGGCACTTCGGAAATGTATCCATCTAAAAGTATTCTTAACAAGGGTGAATCGATCTTGAGCGGAATTTACCTGGTGAATTTTAATTCCGGCGAGGACCCGGCATCGCTTGCAAAAAAAATTGCGCGTATGCCCGGCATTTTATGGGCGGAACCGAGATATATTAGAACAGTTACATATACGCCGAACGATTCTATTTATAATGTCAGCGCTTATTCACAGGCGAATTTAAAACAAATAAGCGCAGTTCAAGCGTGGGATATTACAAAGGGAAACAAAAATGTAATCATTGGCATTGTTGATACCGGCGTTGATTGGACTCATCCAGACCTTGCGGCGAATATTTACAAGGTTAACGGAGTGCTTATACCGGGTTCAGACCTAGGCGGAACAAACGGAACACCGGATGACGATCCTTCCGAAGATATAGTTAAAAATAATGATTCGCCATATCACGGCACTCATGTTGCCGGAATAGCAAGCGCTGTGACGGACAACCAAATCGGCGTTGCGTCAGTTGGATTTAATTGTTCTATCCTTCCCGTAAAGGCATCCAGGAATGATCAGCGCGACGCATCTACCGGCGAGCCTTATATTTTCTACGGACCCGACGGAGTTAAGTGGGCTGCCGATCACGGAGCAAAAGTAATAAACTGCAGCTGGGGAGGATACAGTTATTCTTCGTATGAACAATCTATAATTGATTACGCAATTTCAAAAGGCGCCGTTGTAGTAGCTGCTCAGGGAAACGACGGTTCAACAGATTTGTTTTATCCGGCGGATTATAAAGGCGTTTTGTCCGTCGGTTGGCTGGATACGGGCGTGGGTGTAAAAACAGCCGACAGGGACGCAAATTACGGCGAAGGTGTTAAAGTTTTTGCGCCGGGTACATTTATAATTTCAACATGGCAAAGAGTTCCGGGTTTTTCAAGACAGTATTACTCTATCAGTGGTTCGTCCATGGCTACACCGCATGTGAGCGGTTTGGCCGGATTAGTGTGGTCTAAATTTCCTTACTTTACCCCGCTGCAGGTTGAAGAAAGAATTAGAGCGACCTCGGATTTTATCGATAGTTCAAATCCCGACTCGATGAAAAATCTTTTAGGCCACGGAATAATTAATGCGGCTCGCGCTGTGGACGGAAATGTTAAGGCTACGTCTGTCCGTGCAGACAGTATTACATTTTTCGATCGCGGCAACGGCAACGGAATTTTTGAGCCCGGCGAAGAAGTCGCCGTTAAAATGAATTTTACAAATTATCTTGCCGCGGTTAACAATGTTACGGTTACTTTAACTACAACGGATAGTTATGTTAATATCGAGAGCGGAACATTCGCTACCGGCTACATGGATACGCTTACGGTTATTTCAAACGCAGCTAATGAGTTCAAGTTTAAAATCGGTGATAACATCCCGCTCAATCACGCCATTCACTTTTTGTTGGTTTATTCCAACGGAACGGATTATACCGATTACCAGTGGGCCGATGTGAAAGTCAATCCGACATACGATACACACGATAATAATCTTGTTACGTTATCGGTAACGAGCAACGGAAACCTTGCATTCAATGATTACCCGAATAACCTTGAAGGCCAAGGATTTAAATACAAAGGAAGCGAGAATTTAATGTTCGAGGGTTCGTTTATGTATGGAACGAGCGCAACAAAAGTTATGAACGAGGCCAGGGTTCTTGACAATCAGCAGCAGGATTTTATTTACAGCGTTCCGATGAAAACCACAATTAACGGCACAGAGCAGGTTGGTCATAATGTTTTTTCCGACGCGGGCGCCGGCTCGAATGCTTTGGGTATAGAAACAACTCTTTCTACTTACAGTTTTTCTCAGGCGCCGGATAATAATTATATTATTCTAAAAAGTTCGCTTCATAATAAAACATCGCAGGATATTAACGGTTTGTACGCCGGTTATTTTATCGATTGGGATATTCCGGAAAGCGGTTACGATGAAGACACAACATATTTCGACAACATAAATAAAATTGCAATTGCATATAACGCTAAAAACTCGACCATCCCGTATACCGGAACGGCGCTTATTTCCGCAGATAATAATTTTGGTTATTATGCTATTGATAACACGGCGACATCCGGCAGCGTCGTTCTTGGCGACCACGACGGATTTACCGATGCCGATAAATGGTACGCCTTGTCAAACGGAATTAAAAGTCCCTCTGCCGGCGTAAGCGATATTTCTCTTGTCGTATCCGGCGGGCCGTATAGCATACCCGCTTCCCAATCGATCAATGTTGCTTATGCAATTGCCGCGGGTTCAACTTTGCAGGAAGTTATAGATGCCATTGCCGAGAGCAGGATAAAATACCAAACCATAACCGATGTGGAAAACAATACGAATCAAAAGCCGTACACATTCGACCTCGATCAAAATTATCCTAACCCGTTTAATCCTTCTACGACAATACAATTTACGGTACCCGATGTAGGGACAAAACAATCGGTTCCGGTGCAGTTAAAGATTTTTGATATTCTTGGAAGAGAAGTTTCGACATTGGTTAACGAGGTAAAAGCCGCCGGTAATTACAAAGCAACATTTAACGCAACTCGGCTTCCGAGCGGCGTTTATTTTTATAAATTAACAGCCGGCGGTTTTTCTCAGACTAAGAAGATGATCCTGTTGAAGTAACTTTGCGGCTGGAATATTCTAAAATATAAATGGATTCAATTATGGATGAACTAGTTGAAAAAATAAGCTTATGTGTTGAACGCGGAAAAGTAAATAAGAATTCGCCTTACCCCAAAGACATGGCCGGCCAGGAGGGCTCGGATGAAATAACTCGTCAGGCTATTGAAGACGGAATTAGGCCGGATGAAATACTTCGCGCGTGCAATATTGGAATGCAGCGCATCGGTGAAAAGTTTGGCCGCAACGAAGTCTTTGTTCCCGAACTTTTAATGGCGGCTAAAGCAATGAATGCCGTTATGACCCATCTTAAACCTTTTTTCAAAGCCGGTACGGTAAAAGCCAGGGGCAAATTTTTAATTGGAACTGTTGCCGGTGATTTACACGATATCGGAAAAAATCTTGTATCGATGGTTGTGGAAGGAAACGGTTGGCAGGTAATTGATTTAGGAGTAGATGTTAAACCGACAAAGTTCATCGAGAAGATAAAAGAAAATCCGGAATGTATAGTTGGCTTGAGCGCGTTGCTTACGACTACGATGGTCAACATGTCCAAGACTGTTAAAGAAATTAAAGAACAATTTCCGGGTACAAAAGTTATTGTAGGCGGAGCTCCGTTAACACAGAAAGCTGCCGATGAAATGGGAGCCGACGGTTACGCTTCGGACCCGCAGGAAGCTGTCGCATTCCTTGATAAATTGGCTGCTGCGTAATTTTACGACTTTGAATGTTATGGTTTAGGATAGATAAAATAATTTTTGAGGAACGAATGAAATCTCTTTTACAATCTTTGAAGCATGGCAAGGTGCTCGTCTCCGACGGCGCATGGGGAACATTGCTGCATCAACGTGGATTACAGCCGGGCGAATGTCCGGAGCTTTGGAATATTACTCACCGCGACGACGTTCTCTCGATTGCAAAAAGTTATATTGAAGCCGGCGCCGATATAGTTCTTACTAACAGTTTCGGCGGCCATCCTATTAAGCTCGATCATTACGGACTTCAGGGAAGAGCCTCCGAATTAAATGAAGCAGCGGCGGAAATTTCAAGGCAAGCCGCCGGGCAAAACCATTTTGTTCTCGGCTCGATTGGCCCGACCGGAGTTATGTTAATGATGGAAACAGTTTCGGAGAAAAAATTATTTGAAGGATTTGCAGTTCAAGCAAAAGCTCTTAAAAAAGGCGGGGTAGACGCAATATGCGTTGAAACTATGTCCGATCTTGATGAAGCCCGCATTGCTGTCCGTGCTGCCAAAGAATCAACAGGCCTTGAAGTGATTTGCACTTTCACGTTTGAAAGAACGACGACAGACGACTATCGTACAATGATGGGAGTTTCTCCGGAAGAAATGGTTTATGCGGTTAAAAATGCCGGGGCGGATATTATCGGAACAAACTGCGGCAACGGGTTCGATCAAATGATTGAGATTGTTGCGCGAATAAGATCGGTAGATCATTCGACCCCGATTCTTGTTCATGCAAACGCAGGCAAACCAGTGTTTGAAAACGGCGAGACAATTTTTCCGGAAACGCCGGAAATGATGGCTTCGAAGGTTAAGGATCTGATAGACAGCGGCGCCAACATTATAGGCGGCTGCTGCGGAACCACGCCGGCTCACATTAGAAAATTGGCAAAGGAAATCAAAAAACATTAATGAACCTTAAGCCACCTGCGCAGATCGAAATAGAAAAAAATGTTTTCGAAGTCTCGATAAATTTTTCCCATTTAAATATCGAGCGGCAGGAAATTGAGCTTTCGCTCGGATACTTGGAAAATAAAATTCCAAAGCATTTTTCGGACTTAATAGATGAAATCATTTTAAAGCTTCCGCATCTCTGCGATATAAAAGCGGGTTACCGTATTACCCGTGTTACAAAGCCGGAAGACCGTTACGACGGACTTGTTATAGAAAATAAATTCTTTGCGCTAGATAAAATTGTTACGGGGCAAATTAAAAAAGCGGAAGAGGCCGCATTGTTTGTTTGCACAATCGGAACGGGAATGGAAAATCTCTCGAAAAAATTTTTAGCCGAAGGCGATCCGGCAATGGGCTATCTTGTCGACGCGGTTGCTTCTTCCGCGGTTGAAAGCGCAACCAATGCTCTTCACGATTTCATCGGTTATGAAATGGAGAAACACGGGTTGAAAATTACTAATCGTTATAGTCCCGGTTATTGCAATTGGTCCGTTTCGGAACAGCACCTGCTTTTCTCTCTTCTGCCCCCAAAATTTTGCGGTGTTACGTTGAATGAATCGGCGTTGATGAACCCGATAAAATCCGTGAGCGGAATTATAGGCATCGGCGCGGCAGTTAAGAGAAAAGAATATATTTGCGATAGATGCGGCGTAAAAGATTGCACTTATAGAGCCAAGAGAGACGCGCGAAAAAAAGTGAAGACAAATTGAACCGCCTTAGTATCAGCAATTTTTTGGAACGGAAAAATATTATATAGAAGGAAATTATTATGACAGACAAGCAATGGGAAGTTCTTTTGAAAACTATTAAGGGAGAAACCGATTTTCCGCTGCCGGTAGGATTTATAATTGATTGCCCGTGGTTGCCGAACTGGTACGGCACAAACATACTCGATTACTTTTCAAATGATGAATTGTGGCTGAAGGCGAATCTTAAAGCGCTAAATGATTTTCCCGAAGTAATGTTTCTTCCGGGCTTCTGGTCGGAGTTCGGAATGTGTACGGAACCTTCCGCCTTCGGCGCAAGGTGTACATTTCCCGCAAATGAATTCCCTCATGCTCACCGCGTAATTTTCTCTGCGGAAGAAATTGAATCGCTGCCGGAACCGAATCCCCAGACCGACGGTCTGCTGCCGTTTATGTTGAACCGATTAAAAATTGCTCGGCCGAAAATAGAAGACGCCGGCCACAAGATTAAATTTGCCGTGGCGCGCGGACCGTTAAACATTGCAAGCTATCTAATGGGTTCAACAGAATTTTTAACTACGATGATGATGGATCCGGATAAAGCTCATATGCTTATAAAAAAAATCACAAGCTTTCTTAAAGAGTGGCTTGGTTTGCAAATGCAGACATTTCCAACTATTGACGGGATTCTTTTGCTTGATGATATAATCGGCTTTATGGGTGAAGAAGAATTCCGCGAATTCGGTCTTCCGTATTTCAAAGAGCTATACAGCGAAAATGTTTCGGTTAAATTTTTGCACAACGACGCGCCGTGCAGGGTATCGGCTCCGTTCCTACCGGAAATCGGCGTTAATCTTTTCAATATGGGATTTGACATTACGCTGAATGAATTAAAGCAATTGACCAAAAACAAAGTAACTATGCTCGGCAATATTCCTCCGCGCGATGTGCTTGCAAGCGGCAGCCCGGAAGACGTGAAAAGAGAAACGTTGAATTTGCTCAATTCGCTGGAAGACAAATCAAGAGTAATTATGTCTTGTGGAGGCGGTATGCCGCCGGCAGTGAGTTCGGAAAACCTTAATACATTTTTTGAAACCGTTAAGAACTTTAGGTAAGAAATTTTTCTACCAGGAAAAGTTGTTCTACAAATTGTAGAACGACTTTACCCACGTAAAAGTTTTTTTGATGCCGGAATCAAAATCGGTTGATGGAAGAAAGCCATAAGTGTTTTTAAACTTTGTCCCGTCGAGAAAAAGCTCTTCCCGCTTTAAGTAAAGCATCTCACGCAGCTCGTTAATTACGGGACTGATTTTTCCAAGCGCATAAAAAACAAAATTGCTGTTCACAATCTGCGTCTTCGAATTTCTTCCGCCGTATTTGGAAATCAACGAGAGATAAGCCGTATTAGTAATTGTTCCGCAAGAAGGAACATTAAATTCCTGGTTGACTCCTTTATCGGAGATCCCTGCTTCGACAAGACATTTGCCAGCGTCTTCAATAAAAATATACTCCTTGGGAATTTTTTTATCGCCGACCCACATCATTTTTCTGCCGGCAAGAGCGTTTATATAAATCAATTCGGAAAATCCGTTCACAACAAACGGGCCGTAAAAATCCGGGAAGCGGACTATTGTGAACTTCACATTCTTCTCTCCGGAATATTTTTTTATTAGATTCTCCATCTCGGCGCGTATTTTTCCTTTGCGGGTATGAGGTTGGTGCGGGTGATTTTCATCTACCGGATTGTATTGTGCGTGACCGTAAAGATAAACGTTGCCTGGGAAAACAAAACGGAGATTTTTTTCGGCGGCAACTTCAAGCGAAACTTTTAAAAATGGAACTGCCTTTTGATGCCATTCCGAGTAGGGAATGTTAAGGCCGTAAAACAGGTAATCGGCGTCGGAAGCGGCGTTGAATACGGTGCCGTAATCGGAAGCGTCGCCCTCAACAATCTCAATGTTTTCAAATTCCAGAAAATATTTTTTCGCTTTCTCTTCGCTGCGTACAAACGTCTTTACTAAAAAACCACGATTGTAAAGTTCTTTAACCGCGGCTCGGCCAATTCCGCCCGTTGCGCCTACAACCAAAACTTTTTTACCGTTCACTTCTTTCCTTTGCCGGATTTATTCTCAATTCTGCCTTTGAATATAAGTTTAATATTTACTATCTCCGGCCGGCTGCCTGTTCTAATAGGCGGGCCCCACCCGCCGACGCCGCACGATACATAATAATGTGTCTTGCCGATGATCATGTGTCCCCAGCCGAGTTCATAAATTTTCGAGATGAGGTAATTCAAGGGCCAAAGCTGCCCGTTATGTGTATGCCCGGAAAGTTGAAGATCGATCCCGTTTTCTTTCGCGTCTTGCAATCCAAACGGCTGATGATCCATCAATATCAGCGGCAAAGATTTATTCACGCCTTCCAGTAAATCTTTCAGATTCTTTCTTTGCTTATGCGCAAACTGTTTTTCCGATCGGTCTTCTCTTCCTATAATATAAAACGCGCTGTCGATTTCGGCAACGCTGTCTCTAAGCATTTTTATACCATGTTCGCTTAAATAATTGCAGGCTGCTTCCACGCCGCCAATGTATTCATGGTTGCCGGTAATAGCGTAAGTACCGAATCTCGATTTTAATTTTAGAAGCGCATCTCCCATGTTATCATTTAGAACAGGGGTTATATCTTCGTCGATTATATCGCCGGCAAGCAGAATTATATCCGGATGCAGCGCGTTGATTTTATCCGTCACTTTTTCCATAAACGATTTGCCGAGAATTGTTCCAAGGTGAATATCGGAAGCCATGGCGATGTTAAGCGATTTTAAGTTACCGGCTTTTTTATCTATGTATATTTTATAGTTCTGAACAACGATGTTGCGTGCGTTTATAAAGCCGCCTGCTACGGTGATAAAAACAAGAACTACAACTGATAGCGCAACGGTTCTTTTCACCTTTAGAGGATCTTTAATCATGAAAGGCGGAAAGAAAGGGAGAAAATGATTAACAAGTCTAAAAAGATCAATCACTATAATGGAAAGGAAAAAGTAAAACATAAAAGCTATCCAGAAAGAACCAATCCAGATTAATATTGTCGAGATGAACGAAGGAAACGCTCTTTCTAAAAATCTTCCGGCGATGTAGGAAAGTACAAAAAAAACAATTACAACAAGAAAAATTGTTTTGTACTGCGCGGGTATAACGTCGAGGCCCCGTTTAATGATGTAAAAATTAATCAGTCCGTAAACAAGAAATACTATTCCAAAGAATACCAGCATTTGAGACCACTTCATAGTTATTCAGAAAACCCTTTTAAAATTATAGATAAAACACATGTTTGGCTAATAAAGTTTAAGAAGTTTAGAAGCGGAACAAAGACGCGGGGCTTGTACAATTGAATTTCAGTGGCGTTCATGAGTGGATTTTTTTCGAAGCTTTGTCGTAAAGCGATAAATATTTCTCTGCTGATTTCCTCCAGGAAAAATCTTTGTTCATTCCATTCAGCTGAATTTTTCTCCAGGTCGGTTTGTTATGATAATCGTTGATGGCGCGTTTAACGGAGTGGATAAGAGCGTGGGAGGTGTAGTCGTAAAACGAAAAACCATTCCCGGTTTCCATTCCCTGCGCAAGATATTCGTTCCAATCCTGAACCGTATCTGCAAGTCCGCCGGTTTTACGAACAACGGGCACCGTTCCGTATTTAAGAGAATAAATTTGATTGAGGCCGCACGGTTCAAATTTAGAGGGCATAAGAAAGATGTCGGCTGCCGCTTCGATCAAGTGCGCGAGCTCGTTGTTGTAACCGCAGTAGAAATAAACTTTTCGAGGAAATTTTGCTTTAACAGATTTCCACATCTCCTCGTATCTTTCTTCACCGCTTCCTAAGATTATCCATTGCGCGTCGAGGGCCATTAGCTCGTTCATTGCATAAGCAATAATGTCAAACCCTTTCTGGTCGGCAAGACGGGAAACAATGCCGATCAACGGAAGATTTTCGTCAATAGAAAATCCGAGATGATCGACGAGAAATTTTTTGTTTTCAAGCTTGCCGGATAAATCGCTCGAGGAATAATGAAAAGGAAGAAAAACATCTTTTGCGGGATCCCACAGGTCGTAATCAATGCCGTTGAGAATTCCGTAGAAGTCGTTTTTTCTTTTCGCGAGATACGCATCCATTCCTTCGCCGTATTCGGGAGTTAGGAGTTCGCGCGCGTAATTTTCGCTTACGGTATTCAGGATATCGGCGGTATAAATAGCCGTCTTCATAAAATTAACGCCGCCTGCGTATTCGCCCAATCCGCCGTGGAAATAATGTCTCGGGTTTATTTCGGCCTTGGTAAAAGTATTTTTCGAAAATTGTCCCTGGTAAGCAATGTTATGAATAGTAAAAACCGTAGCCGTATTATCAAACATCCTGTCCCAGCCGTAATTTTCTCTTAACAAAATTGGCATTAAGGCAGTCTGCCAGTCGTTGCAGTGAATAATATCCGGCGCCCATTTGATTCGCTGAAGTATTTCGATAACTCCTTTGGAGAAAAGTATAAAGCGCTCGTCCTCATCATTATCATTTGTATAAATTTTTAACCTGTGGAAATAATGAGGGCAATCGACAAAATAAACTTCCACATTCGAACGGTGAAGAATTGCTTTATGTACATGAACAGATTGTACATGTCCGGCAACCCTGATTGGAATTTCACCTATATCCCACATGTAATGAAGGCCGTGTTCCATCTCGCCGACACTTTTGTACTTAGGCAGAAAAATTTTTACCTCGTGGCCAAGCTTGCTGATTTCAGCCGGCAGCGAACCGGCAACATCCGCCAATCCGCCTGTCTTCGCATACGGAAAAACTTCGCTGGCCGCAAAAGCTATTTTCATATTTAGCAATCCTGCATTAATTAAGTAAAGTCGGCCTAAACTCTGGTTGCAAAGATAATTAAACTAATTGGGAGTATGAAGAAGTAGAGTTCCTTAAGAAAAATTTCTTGCGGACAACGCAAAAAATGATACCGCCAAATTAAACACACTCTACTTCAAATGTTTTGCTGTCTCCGGAAAGCCGCCATTCCTTATTGGTTAAAGCATCCAGAAAGTGTTTATCGTGACTTACAAGCAGAAGCGCACAGGATACATTTTTCAAAGCATCTTCCAAACACTCAATCGAAACCAGGTCTATATGATTTGTCGGCTCATCCATTATAATTATATGCGGATTTTTGGCGATGCCGAGACCGAGCAATAATTTTCGTGTTTCACCAGGACTGGGAATTTCGGTTGACAGAAGGCGTTTGGCGTCGGAGCCAAGGCGGCTGACAATAATCATCAACTTTCCAAGCTGGTCGTTCTGAAGTTTTTTAATATCTGCGTTCAATTGCTTTGTTTCATCAACGGAAATTTCCTGCGGGATGTAGGTTATGTTCTCCGGTTCAGCATTGAGGAATTGCATAATATATTTTATTAAAGTGCTTTTGCCGGAACCGTTTTCACCGGTGACGGCAATTTTATCTATGCTGCCAATAAATAAATTTTGATGTAGAAGAATTTCTCGTGAAGATAAACTTATTATACCCGGTTCAAGATTTAAAAGGAAATTGCGCTTAGATACCGAATCGGAAAGCACTATGCCCGTTTGATACTCCCGCTTAATTTCGATGCCGCTCATTTGTGATTTGGCGGTATCAATTCTTCTTTGCATTCGAGTTTTTAATTTACCGCCCACGGCATCCTTGCCGGTTAACCTTCCTAAATCAATTTTGGCTTTTGCATCATGATCTTTTTTGTCGATATCTTTTTTGGAAGATTTCTTCCTCATTTTTTCCACAACGGCGCTTCTTCGTTGATATTCCTTCTCAAGTTTGGAGAGTTCCAATTGTTTTATCTCAATCTGTTTAAGCGCAAAGTCATTTTCTGATTTTCTCTGCTTCATAACCTCTGATAATTTGCCGCGCCGAAAATCTATTACGGGAGAATCAATAAAAATAAATTGTGCGCAGAGGTCTTCGATTAATTCTCTATCATGGCTTACAAGCAGCCCAATGCCTTTATATGATTTTAACGAATCAAGCAGCATTTTTTTCGCTTCACTGTCGAGGTGATTAGTCGGCTCGTCGATAGCAAGCAAATCGGGTTGGTTAAAAAGCGCGCAGGCAATTTGTGCCCTCTTTCTTTCACCGTGCGAAAGAGTTTCCCATCTTTCAATCCAATCTGGTTTGATTTGTAGCCCGTCAATCAATTGAAAAACGAGTTTATCATAGCTTTGAAGTAATTCCATAAAGTTAATTGGCTCGCAGTCCGTTCGTTGTTCGTTGTAGTAAGAATTTGCAGGGCGCTCTATTGAGCCGTCATTAGGAGTTAATAAGCCGCAAGCTAATTTTAACAAAGTTGTTTTCCCGGAACCGTTGGAACCAATCACGCCAGTCCAACCCCGTGCAATTTTTATTGAGACATCACCGAGTATATTTTCAAGAGAACTTTCATATCCGAACGAAACGTTGTGGAATGCTAAAAATTGTTTACTCATAAATGGATTTCCGATAATTTTCATTTGATTACCATGAGCGGTTTAAAATAGAAAAACCGCATGCCGCGGTTATTACCACCGGCTAAAAGAGAAGGATAAAGATTACCTGCGCGAGGGATAATTAATTTATTGCTGAAAAATTTTCGGCAGCTATCTTAATCCGTTATGCTCTTTTCAAGCCTGTGTCTCCGAGTATTTTAAATCTTTGTATGCAAAAGTAACTGAATAAAATATGTTTATCCAAATGCGTCGGTTGCAGCTTTTATTTTAATCCGAACATCGACTGCGTAATAATTTTTGTCTTCGCCGGCGATAAGAGGATTCAAGTCGAATTCTTCAATATTCTTGTTTTCAACCATCATTTTTGCACAATAAGAAACTATCCGCTTCAATTCGGAAATATCATATGATTCTTCACCGCGAACGCCTCGAAGAATTCTTCCGATCTTCGTGGAATTAATCATGTCTTCAATATCGTCGTCGCATAGGTAACATGATTTGGTCGCAGTGTCGTCAAAAGCTTCCACATATTTTCCTCCGGAACCGAAAACAATAACGGGACCGAACGAAGGATCTCTGAAACCTCCGATAAGCAGTTCGAATCTTGTTTTAACGTATTTCTGAACCAGAAACTCTTCGACATCGAGACCCGCGTGTTTAAAACTAAATTTTATTCCTTTTGCCGCCTCTATAAACGCATCTTTCGATTTGATGTTTAGCTTAACAGCGTTGAGTTCGGATTTGTGAACAACATTTTTGTTTATTCCTTTTAACACGCATGGAAAGAATTCGTCGCCGGGAATGTCATCGGGGCAGATGATTTTACTTTTGACCAACGGGAGATTGTACTTTTCGCATAGCGCGGTTATTTCGTTAGGTAAAAGAAAACCGGACGATTTAATTTCCCTTTTAGTCGGGAGCCCTATCGTTTTTGCGTACTCATTTTTATTCATTATTAAACGTTGGCGAGATTTCGAATAGAACAACATATTTGAGATCACTTCGGCAGGATCTTCCGGATTTCTAAACACCGGTAATTTTTTAAGAGAATCTCTTCTATACTTTTCCCAGAACTCCGGCATCGGCATGGCAGCTTGAAGAATCGGTTTTTTGCTTTCAACCGAATAAACATGTTCAACTACATCGAACGGCTGCACCATTACCGGTTCAACAAAGATGGAAATTATGGCGTCTACATTTTCGTCGTCGGCAACAATTTCTATTACATTCTTATAAATTTCTGCTGTTCCTCCCGGCAGTAGATCAACCGGGTTATTAATACTTCCCTCGGGATGAACAATTTGGCGCAGAGTCTTTTTAGTTTTGTCTGAAAAAGAAGCAAGAATTAATTTTTCTTTTTCGAGGGCGTCTACGCAAAGAATAGCTGGACCGCCGGCATTTGTAATAACGGCTATGCGATTTCCATTCGGGATTTTAAAATTTTCTAAACCTTTTGCCGTGTTAAAAAGCTCGTTCAAATTATCAACGCGGATAATTCCAAATTGTTTTATCAAAGCATCGACAATTTTGTCTTCGCTGCTTAAAGCGCCGGTATGCGATGAAGCCGCCTTCATTCCGCTCGATGTTTTTCCTGCTTTAAGCACAATGACGGGTTTCGTAATCTCGCCTTCAATAAACGGCCTTATAAACTCTGCGCCGTTTTCAAAACTTTCGAGATAGAGAGTGATTACATTTATGTTATTGTCGCCCTGCCAAAATTTAATCACATCGGTTTCGTTTACATCGGCTTTGTTTCCAACGCTTATAAAATGGGCAAACTTTATATCTGTTTCCCTGAGCGAATTTAATACTGCCGCGCCAAGCGCGCCGCTCTGCGAAAGAAAACCAACTGTCCCGGCCTCCGGTTTTTCGGCTACAAAAGTCGCGTTTAGTTTAATCCCGCTAAGCGTGTTAATAACGCCCATACAGTTGGGACCAACCATCCGCGCCCCGGCATTTTTAATTTTTGCGAGCAGCCGTTTCTCAATCTCTTCGCCTTCTTTGCCAACCTCTTTAAATCCTGCCGTAATAAGTATAATTGATTTTACATCATGAGCAAGGAGTGCGTCAATTGTTTCCTCCGCAAATTGTTTCGGCACGACAACCACGGCAAGATCAATCGGCTCTTTTATGGTGTCGATACTTTGAAAACATTTGTAGCCGAGAATCTCGCCGGCTTTTGGATTTACCGGAAAAACTTTTCCGGTGTAGCCGTAATTTTTTATAGTCTTAAGTATTTCATAGCCAATGCTTTTTTCTTTGGTCGAGGCGCCTGCAATGCAGATAGCTTTAGGATAGAAAAAATTTTGTAAAGGACTCATCATAACCTTTTGGATAGTAGCTTTTTGTAAAAAAAATAATTTATAAAAGAGCTGTTGATAAAAAAATATTTTTGCCGGATTCAAAATATAAAATAGGGAGGGAATAGTCATTTATCTAAATTATGACGCCTGTTGCCTAATAACGGTGTAAGTGCTATTATTAGCCCCGTGCAGGAAAAACGTTTGCAGGCATTCGTTGATGGTGAAATCATGTTTCTCTAAACAGGTAAAATGAATCCAGTGGAAGAAAAAAATAATAAAGCATGCGCTTTGCCAAATGGTGAAGAAAAAATCTGTTGTCCTTACTGCGGAAGCAAGACGGTCATCCCTGTTGATCAAAAAAGTGAAATTTCAAAAGACTCACTATTTATCTGTCATGTATGCGGACAGACGTTTGAACGCGAAAGAAAGAATTCGTAAATGAGCGAACGCGTTAATGCATTAGAAAAGATGAATTCTTTAGGTGCATGCGGAGAACCGTTTCTCTTTATAATTGATTTCGAGATGAATAAACCGCTTGTGTTTCGACTTAATGAAATTGACAAAGCGGAAATCTTTTATTGCATCGGAAATTTAGAAAATTCTCCCTCCCCCAAGAAAATCAACAATAATTTTATCTTTAAAAAGTATCCTGTTGATAAAGAAATATATGCCACGGCATTTAATACTGTTCAGCATCACCTGAGTGCCGGCAACACTTATCTTCTTAACCTTACTTTTCCAACCAGGATTGAAACCAGTTTAACCATGACGGATATTTTTCTTCTAAGCAGGGCAAAGTATAAGCTGCTGTATAGAGACAAATTTGTTTTATTCTCGCCGGAACCTTTTGTAAGAATTGAGAAGGGAAAAATGTTTTCCTTTCCGATGAAAGGCACAATTGATGCCGGAATTGAAAACGCAGAGGCAATTATTTTGAACGATCAGAAAGAGATTGCCGAACACAATACGATTGTGGATTTAATACGCAACGATTTGAGCATGGTGGCAAAAAATGTTGCGGTTGATAAATTTCGTTATGTGGAAAAAATTGCAACCCATGATAAGCAGCTGCTGCAGGTAAGCTCGCAAATAAGCGGTCAACTGTCCGGCGATTACCGCAAAAAACTCGGAGAAATTTTGTTTACGCTCCTTCCAGCAGGGTCAATAAGCGGAGCGCCGAAAAAGAAAACACTTGACATCATCAAAGAAGTTGAAGAAGGTCCGCGTAATTATTATACCGGAGTATTCGGTATATTCGACGGCAAAAATTTGGAAAGCGCCGTGATGATTCGATTTATCGAAAACGTAGGGGGACAATTATACTTTAGAAGCGGCGGCGGAATTACTTACCAAAGCAGCGTGGAATTGGAATACCAAGAATTAATCGATAAAGTATATGTGCCTATTAACTGAAGCAATTAAAGTACTTGATGGGAAATTATTTAACACAGACCTTCACGCCGAGCGCATGAATAAAGCGCGGAAAGATTTGTTTGGTCTGAGCGAGAAATTTGATCCGGTTAAATTTCTTGTTGTTCCGGAATTTGCCGCTAAAGGATTGTACAAATGCAGAATAACTTACGGAAGGGAAATTAATAGCATCGAATGGAGCGAATATAAACCCCGAAAAATTATTACTCTCAAACTCGTACGCTGCGATAGTATTGACTATTCTTACAAGTATAACGACAGGACGGTTTTTGATAAACTGCTCGAAGAAAATAACTGCGGCGCCAGCGACGCGGTTATAATTGTTAAGAATAACCGCGTGACGGATTCGTTTTTCTCAAACATTGTTTTATCGGACGGAGACATTTGGTATACACCAAAGTTTCCACTCTTGACGGGAACTAAAAGAGCGGAATTGTTGAGGGACGGAATTATATTTGAGAAAGATATCTCGGAGAATGAATTTTATAATTATGAAAAAGTAAAATTGATAAATGCCATGCTCGATTTCGAAACCGCCCCGACTTTCTTAACTAAGGATGTAAAGCCGGCAATATAATCATACAAATTATTTCTGCCGTTTAATTTTGATGAAGATTATATTACTTCCCGAATAAAAATATTTTTGCGGAATTATTAATTTTAAAAAAATCTCTTTCGTCGCCCACGGTCTCCATCTCAACAAATATAAACTTGAACACGAAGCCGCAAAACATTTCTCTAAGGATTATAAGATTGTTTTCAAAGCGACCAAATCGAATAGAGAAGCGGAAGACCTTGCCGAGGAAGCAATTGTTGAAGGAACGGATTTTCTAATTGCGGTTGGCGGCGACGGGACAATGCATGAAGTGGTGAACGGTATTATGCGCGTTCCGAAAAATAAAAGAGACGATCTTTCTGTAGGACTTTTGCCGGTCGGCAGTGGAAACGACTTTGCAAGGACGCTAAAACTTTCGAAAAGTATTTCCAAACTTAAAGAACTGATTGACGCGCAGAACTCCAAGCCAATCGATATAGGCAGACTTGAATATAAAACTATAAACGGGCAAGATGCGCTTAGATACTTTATCAACATAACCGATGTTGGCTTGGGCGCTGAAGTGGCAAAAAAGGTTAACGAAGGCAACAAAACTTACGGGCCGAATCTTTCCTTCTTTGCCGCAACGCTAAATACATTTTTAAGTTATCAGAGAAAAAAAATTAAAATATCGTCGTCGGAATTTAATTGGTCGGGCAGCGTTTTAATTCTTTGTCTTGCAAATGCAAAATATTTCGGCAGCGGATTATGCATAGCGCCCCACGCCGTACTTGACGACGGCAAAATAGCCATTACGCTTGCCGGAGAAGTCAGTTTGTTTGATTACCTTAAAAATCTTTCAAAGATAAGAAAGGGAATACTAATTCAGCATCCGGGCGTTTTGTACCGCGAGGTAGAGAGCTGTTATATAGAGCCGATCGGTAAGGAATGCTTGATAGAAGCCGACGGTGAAATGATAGGAAAGATACCGCTTAAAGTTAGCTTGCTGCAGAAAGAGCTGAATTTTTTGTACCGGCCCTAAGTGTAATTTTTAAATTCAAAACCGAAATAATTGGTCGGAGTCCGCATAATTCGAAATGTCTTACATTAAACGCTTTACTTACTTTTATAAATAGTATAACTTTTGATTGAAAGTAAAACGAAAGGGAAGATTATGGAAGTAGCATCTGTAACAACAAAAGGCCAATTAGTGATTCCCTCAAAACTTCGCAGGAAATTCGGCATAAAACCGGGAACCATGGTTAATTTATATGAGGAAAAGGATGGAATAAAAATGATCCCAATTACATCGGAATTAATCAAAGCAAATAAAGGATTTTTAGGAACGGGTGGAAAACTCTTAAAAGCCCTTATGGAAGAAAAAAAGAAAGAGCGTGAATTATGAAGCGTTATGTGCTCGATAGTTTTTCTCTCCTTGAATACGCGGAAAATGAAAGAGGTGTAAATGAAGTCGGAGAAATATTGAAAAAGGCGTTAAACGATGAAGCCGAGGTTTACTTGTCCGTAATAAATTGGGGCGAGAGGTATTACATCGCCCAGAGAGAAGGAGGAAAAGAGAGGGCAGAGTTATATAAAAATACATTCGCCCGTTATCCAATTACGATTGTTGAAGCAAACAAAGAATTGACACTGTACGCGGCGTACTATAAAGCATATAATAAAATGTCGTATGCAGACACCTTTGCCGCGGCTTTGGCAAAAGAAAAAAAAGCAATCCTTGTTACGGGAAATAAAGAGTTTAAAGCTCTGGAAGGAGAAATAAAAATCACCTGGCTTTAAGATAGCCTGAAAGTCTTGTTTGAAAATTAAAGAATTATAATGGCCCGTTTTAAATTATATATCGAATACGAAGGCACGCGTTACAGCGGCTGGCAAATGCAAAAGAACAGCAAGTCGGTTCAAGGCAAGCTTTACGAAGCTGCCGAAAAAATATTTAAAGGTGAGCGTATGGAAATTTACGGTTCGGGCAGAACCGACGCGGGTGTTCATGCTCTTTGCCAGGTAGCGCATCTGGATGTGAAAACAATGATTGCGCCGGAAATTATTCGCATGAAACTCAACGACGAACTTCCTGCCGACATTTCCGTTCTTGAAGTTGAAAAAACGCATCCCAAATTTCACGCGCGCCATGATGCGATAAGGAGGAGTTATATTTATCAAATTTCCCGAAGAAGAACGGCGTTTGGCAAACCGTTTGTCTGGTGGATAAAAGACGAACTGAATTTTGAAAGAATGAGCAAAGCGGCAAAACATTTTATCGGTATGCACGATTTTATTTCCTTCGCCGATAAAGACGATACAGAAAAATCCACAAAGGTTCTTATCGAAGGCATTCAGATGAAGGAAGAAGGCGACCTAATATTAATTAGAATTACAGGCTCGCATTTCCTATGGAAACAAGTTAGAAGAATGGTGGGTGTGCTCGCTGAGATCGGCAGGGGAAAACTTGCCGAGAAAGATTTAATTTATTTTCTCGAACACAATTCTCCCACCCCGGCAAATTATACCGCGCCGCCGTCCGGCCTATTTCTCGCAAGAGTTATCTATGAAGGAGAGAAACCCGAAATTGAATTTCACTCTTTGATTGAAATCAATTCATACTCCAAGCGGAGATTGAAGTAATGATTCGAGATTTTTCTATTCATAACCGTAAATCGAAAATCAAAATAATTTGGAAACCGCTCTTTGCCGTAATTGTTTGGGGCTTTTCTTTTATTGCCACAAAAGATGTGCTTAGAGAAATACCGCCCGTATTAATAGTTTTTGTACGCCAGTTGTTGGGAATAGCATTTCTAACGGCGGTGGCTTTAAAACAGAAAAACAGTTTTGCCGTCAACTGGCGGGACCACGGCCGGATTTTACTTCTTGCGGCTATTGCCTGTTTTCATTTATGGATTCAAGTAACCGGCCTGCAATGGACAACCGCTTCACATACCGGCTGGATAATCGGCATTACGCCCGTCTTCATGGTAATACTCGGAATGATTTTTTTCAAAGAAAAAATCTCAGTCACACAAACAGTGGGAATTGTTGTTGCTTTCATCGGATTGTTAATACTTGTTAGTAAAGGAGATTTCTCTTCAATCGACTTTATTAAAAACGAGGGAGATATTTTAATTGTAGCCAGCTCGGTTACCTGGTCAATATTCTCGCTTGTGAACAAAAAAATTACATTTCATTATTCGCCGGTGATGACCACGCTTTACCTTTTTGTGTTTGTCGCCGTTTTAATTTCACCGTTTACCGTCACCCATCAGAATATATCCTTACTTATAAAATTATCCGCAGGCGGTTGGTTTTCAATTTTGTTCTTAGGAATATTCTGTTCGGGAGCCGCATACGCTTTATGGGCTCAGGCATTGAGCGAAATGAGCACATCAAGAGTAGGAGCGTTTCTTTACATAGAACCCTTCGTTACTTTTTTCGGCGCATGGCTGATGCTTGGCGAAAAAGTGACGGTCCTTACATTGTTAAGCGGCGTGATAATTATTGGCGGTGTTTTTCTTGTCAACAGAAAATGAATTTTTTAAAAGCCTCGATGCAAAAAAAAGTTTTATACAAGCCTTCCCGATAAATCATTTCTTGATTACGTGTATTTTCTTTCTTTGCTGCCCGAACAATTGATCTCGATAAGCTCTTCCGCATTTACGGTATGAAGAGATAGAACAACCAAATCTCTTTTCGCAGGGAAAAATTCATGAGGCACGGCTTTATCAATTACATAAATAGTGTCCGGTCTTGAAGGATCAAATTTGACAAGCGATATTTTTTCTCCGCCGATTTCACATGTTGCTTCGCCCTCAATCATTGCCGTATATTGTGTACTGTTCGGATAATAGTGCGCTTGCGACGGCGTATCTTTTCTAAGAACAAAAATCCATGCGGATTTGAATTCGGTTTTGAGGTTATCTTCATCCACGTACGCATCCAAAATTTTCCAAACGAATTGTTCCGAAGTATTTTTTAATTGATTTTGCAATTCGGCAATTAATGATTTCATTTCTTCGTTTGCGGATAGCTTGCCGATTATTTCAGCGGACTTTTGTTTGTTATGTGAAGGCATCGACGCATTCCTGTTGCTGATTGTTCGGTAAACCGTTTATGGGTAAAATATTTTATTTCCATCTAAACTTAGTAAAAAGCCGCCCAATATTTTATATTTGCCTAAAATTATACCGTACTAAGATGAAAAAATCCATGGCTGATGCAGTATTGTTTTTTTCTTTTTGTTTGATAATTCTTTTCAATGGTTGCGGAGGACCCGAAGTGAAAGATCATGCCGACATTGTTTTTATAAATGGCGTAGTTGCAACGGTAGAAGATTCAAATCCCTACGCCGAAGCCGTAGCGGTTAGAAACGAAAAAATTATTGCGGTCGGTACCAACGGAGAAGTCAAAAAATATATCGGTGACTCTACCCGGGTAATTGATCTAAAAGGAAAGTTTATGATGCCCGGCTTCGACGACAGCCACGCGCATTTTGTAGGACTCGGTAATTTTAGACAAATGCTTGATTTGAGCACCGCTAAAAATTGGGACGAGGTAATTGAAATGGTTGCCCGAGCCGCAGACCACAGTACCTACGGAGAGTGGATAATAGGCAGGGGCTGGCGTCAGGATAAGTTCGATACAAAACCGGAGCCGAATGTTGACGGCTATCCGATTCATACCGAACTGAGTAAAGCTACTCCCAACAATCCGGTTATGCTATCGCATGCAAGCGGACACGCAATAATTGCCAATGCCAAAGCAATGCAGCTTGCGGGAATAACAAAATATACACCCGATCCCGAAGGCGGAACAATTGTTAAAGATTCGCTTGGAAATCCTATCGGCGTATTTGAAGAAAATGCCGAACAGCTTATTAGAAAATGCTATGATGATACCCTCGCAAAAAGATCCCCCGATGAAATCCGTGCGGATTATGTCGAACAAATGCGTCTTGCCGCCGGTGAATGTCTGAAAAAAGGAGTTACTTCATTCACCGATGCCGGGGAACCTTTTGACATAATTGATATAATGAAACAGCTTGCCGACTCAAATGAAATTCCGATCCGGTTAAATGTTATGGTTGGCGACTCTCTCGATGTGATGAAAAAGAAACTGAAAAATTATTTTTTGATCGGTTACGGTGATAATCATTTACAGGTAAGGTCAATAAAGCAGTACATCGACGGCGCACTCGGTTCGCGCGGCGCGTGGCTGCTCGAGCCGTATTCCGATTTGCCGAGCACTTCGGGCTCAAATGTTACGCCGGTAAGCATGCTTGATTCAATTGACGAATTGGCTGTTAACGAGGGATTTCAAATGTGTACTCACGCCATAGGCGACAAAGGGAACAGGGAGGTGCTGGATTTGTATGAGAAAATATTTCGAGAACATCCCGATAAAAAAGATTTGCGCTGGAGGATTGAACACGCGCAGGATCTTTCGCAGCAGGACATACCGAGATTTGCCGGACTTGGAGTTATTGCCGCGATGCAGGCAATCCATTGCACATCCGACGCAACATTTGTGATTCAAAGACTCGGTCTGCAGCGCGTGCAGGAAGGCGCTTATGTATGGAGAAAATTAATCGACAGCGGGGCAACTATTTGCAACGGCACAGACGCGCCGGTTGAAGACATTGACCCGATAAAATGTTTTTATGCTTCCGTAACCCGTAAACTTGAAGACGGCTCAGCTTTTTTCCCTGATCAGAAAATGACGCGCATGGAAGCGCTGAAATCTTATACAATCAACAGCGCTTATGCTTCTTTCGAAGAAAATATTAAGGGATCGATAAAAGTTGGAAAACTTGCCGACTTTGTGGCTCTCTCAAATAATTTACTAACATGCACCGACGATCAAATACTCGGTACAAAAGTATTGTATACCGTTGTCGGCGGAAAGATTTTATATCAGGCGCCGCCAAATCAGTAATGAAATTGTACCGCTTAGATATATTGATTGAACCGGCTACTCCTTCAAATAATTAGGAAAATTTTATGAACAAAATTGTTGTATCCTTTTGGATGCTTGCCTTACTCTTTGCCGGGGACATTTATTGTCAAACAGTAATTCCGGAAAAACCAAAAGTAGCTGTTACAATAGATGATTTACCGCTTCAGCGTTTAGACAGCTTTTCAAAGGAGGAAACTCAGACAATCTTTAATAAACTCATCGATCAAATCAGGAAACAGAAAATTCCCGCGATCGGGTTTGTTATTAAAAGTAAATTAATGGTCGACGGCAAATACGATTCGGGGCGGATCAATTTATTAAAGAATTGGCTTAATGCCGGTTTCAACCTTGGCAATCATACCTTTTATCATAGAAGCGCGAATGAACTTCCGGTAAAAGAATATGAGGAGGATATTGTGAACGGAGATTCGGTTCTTCGCAAGGTAGTTGAGGAAAGCGGGAAAGAATTGAAATATTTTCGTCATCCCTTTCTTCATACGGGGTTGAGTTTAAATGTTAGAGAACAAATTGGATCTTTCCTGAAAAAGAACGGATACAAAGTAGCGCCCGTAACCATCGATAACGCGGAATGGATTTTCGGCGCGGCTTATGATAAAGCCGCAAAGGAAAACAATTCTGATTTAATGCAAAGAATTGGCACCGAGTACATCAGGTATATGAATGCAAAATTTGTCTACTACGAAGGCCGCTCGAAAGAATTATTCGGAAGGGAAATTTCACAGGTGCTTTTAATTCACGCTAACAAGCTGAACTCCGATTATTTTGGAGAGCTTTGCGGAATGATTCGCTGGCGCGGATATAATTTTGTGAATTTAGAAGAAGCATTGAAGGATGAAGCTTATAAATCGAAAGACACATTTGTAAAGAATAACGGTATATCCTGGATTGATCGATGGGCAATAACCGCGGGAAAGCCAAAAGAATTTTTTGCAGGAGAACCGAGAACGCCGGCATATATAATGAAACTTGCCGGCGTCGATTCTGAATAAGTTTACCTAACAAATTTCCCTATGCGGTTCAGTCTGATTGAGGATACCAGGTTGATAAAGTCGGACCATGGTATATCGCTGTTCCATGACCAGTAAACAAAAAGCGGTTTGCCTATTATGTTTCTTCTCGGCACAAATCCCCAGTACCGGCAATCCAAACTGTTATCGCGGTTGTCGCCCATCATAAAATAATAATCGTCTTTAACCGTATAATCGGTTGTCTCTTTTCCGTCGATATATATTTTTCCGTTGCTGACGGCAACAGCATCTCTTAGATATTCGCGATCAATGAAAGTTTTCCATTCGTCAAGGTTGTCCATGGTTAAATGTATCACGTCGCCTTTCTTGGGAACTACCAACGGACCGTAATTATCTCCGTTCCAATCTTTTCCTTTAGGAAATATTTCCGGCTCTGCAAATCCTTCAGATAAAGAATAATTTTTAAGATATTGAATATGCAGCGGTCGTGGAAATTCCTTTCCGTTGACATAAAGTACACGGTCGATTATTCTCACCGTGTCGTGCGGTACGGCAACACAGCGTTTAACGTAATTTTCTATTACCGTATCTTTAATTTGATCTCTCATGCCGGGGAATTCAAAAACAACAATATCGTTTGGCTTTGGGTCACTCCACTTAAATAATGTTACGTGCGGCAACGCAATATTTGTGAAAGGAATATTTCTAGGCGTTGTAAGATTGTAAGCAAGTTTGTTTGTCATCAGCCAATCGCCGACCATAATTGTAGTTTCCATTGACCCGGTTGGCACGCGCGAGCCCTGGATGATTGAGGATGTAATGATAAAAACAACGACAATCATCTTTCCGTATTCTTTAATCGTTTTTATAATTTCCTGCCGCGAAATCTTTTTCTTCTCAATTGTTTTCTTGGTCCTCATAAATCTCTCGTATTGTTTGTCTATTTGACGAAATAACTCAAAACATGTTTTGTGTATGCATTTATATTTCCTGTTTAGTAAAATGGTTTCCAAAAATTAAACAGTAGATGAATTTTCCGGACGGCATCGATAAAGATAAGATCTATCTCCAGGAAGTTTTTTTCCCGGGTGAACAAAACGGTATAAGAATATATATCAAGCGAATTGATTTGGTTCATCCGTTTATTTCCGGCAACAAATGGTTCAAGCTGAAGTACAACATAATCAAGGCGCGCGAAGAAGAATATGAGACCATACTTACTTTCGGAGGCGCTTACTCAAATCACGTTCACGCAACCGCAGCCGCCGGAAGGGAATTCGGCTTTAACACAATAGGCATAATCCGCGGCGAAGAACACCTGCCGCTTAATCCAACTTTAGCGTTTGCCGTACAAGCCGGGATGAAAATATTTTACGTTAATCGATCCGGCTACCGCAGCAAACACCTGCCGGAATTTCGGCAAAGGTTAATTGAAAAATTTGGCAGGACATACATTGTACCAGAAGGTGGAACAAATCTTCTTGCGGTCAAAGGCAGCAGCGAAATTCCTTCTTTGATAGAAATAGATTTTGACTATCTATGTACAGCTTGCGGAACGGCGGGAACAATTTCCGGATTAATTGCCGGTATGGATGGAAGAAAAAAAATTCTTGGATTTTCCGTGCTTCGGGGCGGCGCGTTTTTAATCAAGCAGACCGAAAAACTTCTGAATGACTATTCCGGCAAGAGCTATTCCAACTGGTCTATAAATCTGGATTATCATTTCGGCGGCTACGCAAAAATCAACAGGGAGCTTGTTTTGTTCATCCGGCAGTTTGAAGATTTAAACGGCATCTTGCTCGATCCGATTTATACCGGTAAAATGATGTACGGAATTTTCGATCTGTCTCGCTCCGGTTGTTTTGAAACAGGATCAAAAATTGTTGCGCTGCACACCGGCGGTTTGCAGGGAGTTGAAGGCATGCGTCAGAAAATGAATTTGCTTTTATACAATTCTTCAAAAATTTAGCCCGGCTTAGAAAAGCAAATATTAATGTAGTGTCGGTGTAATTCAGTCCGGCTTCCGCTTTCTGTATTCCGTTCATCCTGTAATTTCATCGGTGCACTTATCGTCTTGCAGTTGTATATTACGGTAGAAATTAAAAACCGGACCTATAGAACTTCGGCGCTTAAAAAGCTGTTTTTATTCGAGACCGGAAATTTTATAACCAGGAGGGATTAATGATGAGGAAATTTTTTACATCGCTGTTATTTGTTACTGCCTTTACCATAACGCATGCTCAGTTGGATTTGCCGCGGTTAAGCCCCAGCGCTAATGTTTCCCAGACGGTTGGCTATACTGTAATAACAATCGATTACTGCCGCCCCGGCGTTCACGGAAGAAAAATTTGGGGAGGTCTTGTTCCTTACAACCAGGTTTGGAGGACAGGCGCAAACGAAGCAACAACAATTCAATTTACTACGGATGTTACTGTTGAAGGAAACAAAGTACCCGCCGGACGATACAGTCTGTTCACAATTCCGGAAGAAAATGAATGGACGGTAATATTTAACAAAGTTGATAAGCAATGGGGCGCGTTTAATTACAAACAGGCAGACGATCTTCTCCGTTTCAAAGTGAAACCAGGCATCGGACCTTTTACAGAGCGGATGCTGTTTACATTTTCCGCCTTAACAGATTCAACCGTTGACGTGGTTCTTAATTGGGAAAAGGTACAAGTTGCATTTAATGTTAAAGCTCATGTTTTTGATCAAGCTTACGCGAAAATAAAGGAAGGTCTTGCAGCCAAACCGGATAACTGGCAGAACTATGCCGCTGCGGCAAATTACGCCGCGGATAACGGAGTTTTTTTGAACGAGGCATTGAATTGGATAGATAAAGCAATTAGTCTTGAACAGAATTACTACCCGTATTTTGTTAAAGCCCGTGTGTATTATAAGATGGGTGAAAATACAAAAGCGCTTAAGACACTTGAGAAGTGTAGAGATGCCGGCCGCAAAGACAAAACTTACGATTCGTTTGTTGCCCAGGTTGATTTTCTTGAGAGTGAAATTAGAAGCAAGTCGAAATGATTTTACCCGGCAAGACAATACCGAACGGGATCGAGTGAATGAAAAAATTTGATATACCGAATTTTTATCGGAGTTCGATAGTCTCTGCGATTAAAGAATTACGAAGAAAGGAAGATCCCCGCAAACAAAATTTCGAACCGACCGAATTGGATTTCGGCCCAGTTAAATTTTTAATCGCCCGTCATTTCGGATTTTGCTACGGCGTGGAAAACGCTATTGAAATTGCCTACAAAACAATCGAGGAAAACCCGGATAAAAAAATATTTCTCTTAAGCGAAATGATTCACAACCCGCTTGTGAATCTCGACCTACAAAGCCGCGGCGTTCAATTTATTATGGATAGCACAGGCAGCCAATTAATCGATTGGGGTGAAATTACACCAAGCGATATTGTAATTATACCTGCATTTGGTACCACGGTTGAAATGGAAAAGTTGCTTAGATATAAAAGAATCGATACAGTTAAGTACAACACAACATGCCCGTTCGTGGAAAAGGTTTGGAATAAGGCGACGCTACTTGGCATGGGAAATTATACCGTAGTGGTTCACGGAAAAGCGCGTCACGAAGAAACACACGCTACATTTTCCCGCAGCGCGGTTAATTCTCCGGCAGTTATTGTAAGGGATATAAACGAAACCGGCATGCTGGCAAAAACAATATCGGAGGAAATTGACCCGAAAGAATTTTATAAATTTTTTGCGGGTAAATATTCAAACGGATTTGATACTAAAGAGAATTTGAAAAAGATTGGTGTGGTAAATCAAACGACAATGCTGGCGGCGGAAACGCAAGCAATAGCGGATCTTCTGCGCGAGACAATGATAAAAAAGTACGGCGCGGAAAATTTAAAAGATCATTTTGCAGATACCCGCGATACTTTATGTTATGCTACTAACGATAACCAGCAGGCTACAATCGGGCTGCTGCAAAAAGAAGCCGACCTTGCTATTGTAATCGGCGGCTACAACAGCTCGAACACTTCCCATCTTGTGGAACTGCTGGAGGAAAAATTCAAAACTTATTTTATTTCCGACTCCGATAAAATTATTTCTGAAAAGTTAATAAGCCATTTTAATCTTCGTTCCAAGGAAGAACTTGTCTCGGAAAATTATCTTCCCAAGAAATCTAAAATTACAATTGCGGTTACAAGCGGCGCCTCATGCCCGGATGCGGTTGTAGATGATGTGCTTAACAAACTGCTTTCCTTCTTCAACGGTGTTCGTTCAATCGATGAAATATTATAAAACCGGTAAAAAATTTTGAAAATTACCGCGTGTCGGCAAAGAAAGGCGCACTAATTTTTTATAAGCTAAAATGAAATTACATTTACGGGAAATCTAACGGAGTTGATATTACATTCGGGGCCAGGCTTTGTCTTTAAAACACCAAACCCGGTCGGTGGAAATGACCGGGCTCAATGCACTAATGAGGAGGTAAAATTTATTTAGTTTACAGCTATTGTATTGTTCTCAATTTTTTCCGCAATCTTCTTGAACACTTCATCGGCTCCGTTCTTGCTGGAGGTATTAATTCCTTTGAAGTAGCTGTAATTGGTGAAGAACAATCTTGCTAACTGGGCTTTATACTTAATTGATAAAGTAGGACCGCTGTTTGCCAAGTTGTCAAGCTTCTCAATTATCTCGTTGTAATTTTCGTTCGGGTATTGATTCTTCAACTGCAAAACAACAAAGAGAGAAGACTCAACTACCGCCGGAACACTGTGGTCCATAGAGTAAACAAACTGCTTAACGTATTTGTCCTCGAATGACCTTTCCGGTCTTGGTGCTTTTGCGAGAATGTTTGTGCTCGCGCCTAACAACACTATCGCAACAAATATTTTAACTCCGTCGAACGCTTTCATGACACTATCCTTTCATTTTGTTTAATGTTTTCTGTCCTTATATATTCAAGCCGAATGCCACAGCGGTAATTTTTTGCTAAGTGTTTTAATTCTATTGGATTAGGATGAATTTGAATCTGCGGCAGGTTTTGCAAAGGGTGCGACAAATATTCCGCAATCGGAAATTGCATGCAGTTTTGTGGCACCTATTTTAAAGGTAGTTGTTAATAGCTAAAATTTTGAAGGATTTGCAAATGCCGTATTAAAGGTTGAATAAACAGGGAAACGAAGATAAGTATGTTTATTCCTCATCAAAATTTTTTCTGGTTAGGCGGTTATTCAACGCACGCCGGCTAATGCCTAGGATATCGGCGGCAATGGTTTGATTTCCATCGGCGCGCTTTAACGCTTCATCTATAAGCTGGTCTTCGGCTTCCTGTAAAGTTGGTAGCTGATCGCTGAAAAATATTTTCTCTTCGTGATCGGCGGAGGCGACTTCATCCTGAAAATCTTTAAGCTTGTTTTTCGGGAAAACTTTTTCCCTTATAAGCTCAAGCGACATTATTCCCGATGAATGCACACTCGCCGCGTCAAAGATAATTCCTTCGAGTTCGCGTATGTTGCCGGGGAAAGAATAACTGGAGAGCAGAGTATAAAGTTCTTTTGGAACAGCCGGTCTTTTCTTGTTTAATAGCTGCGACGCCTTTTCCAAAAAATGATTTATCAAGAAAGGAATATCGCCCTTCCGTTCCCTCAGCGGTGGAATATTGATAAGATGCGTCTGCAGTCTGTAATAAAGATCTTTTCTGAAAGCGTTGTTATCGCGGAGTGACTCGATATTTTTATTTGTCGCGCAGATAATTCGAACGTCGGCAAGTTTCGCAAGATCGGAACCGAGCGGGTAATATTTTCCTTCCTGGATCAAACGAAGAAGTTTTACTTGGGATTCCAAACTTAAGTCGCCTATCTCATCGAGGAAGAGCGTTCCCTTCTCGGCCTGCTCAATCATTCCTTTTCTATCCTGCTCGGCTCCGGTGAATGCGCCTTTTTTGTGGCCGAACAACGTGTCGGAAAATAAATTGTCGTCAACGCCTGCAACGTTCAGCGCAACAAGTTCTCCGTTGCGCCTGCTGAGTTTATGAATTGCCCGCGCTATCAATTCTTTGCCAACGCCGGTTTCACCCGTAACCAAAACCGGGAGACGTGTTTTCGAAATAGCTTCTATATACTTAAAGATGGCGCGCATTGAATTGCTCTTCGTAATTATCTCATTGAACGCTTCCGGGTTTTCGAGCTTGTCCCTGAGCAGATAATCTTTAAGGCGACGGTTCTCGTCGCGTGCGTCGCGTAAATCCAATCCGCTTCGAATTGTTGTTACGAGTCTAGTGTCGTCTACGGGTTTAAGCAGGTAATTGAACGCCCCGGCCTTAATACTCTTTACGGCGCTGTCAACATCGTTTAAAGCGGTTACCATCACTATTGGAACTGAAGGATTTTTTTCTACTATCTTTGGTATCAATTCCAGTCCGGTAATGTGCGGCATATTGATATCGAGGACAATAAGAGAAAATTCTTCTTTGTCGAGAAGCGGAAGAACCTCGCGGCTATCGTTAACGGTTTTAATATTATTTATTCCGTTTGCCGTGAGAGTAAGTTCCGCACTTAGAAGAAATTGTTGTTCGTCATCAACTAACAGTAACGGTGATGCCGGAAAAGTAGCCGCACCCATGTTAATTCTCCGTTAATTTATTGGAAGAATAATTTCGCAGTAAGTTCCCTTACCTTTTTCGCTGTGAATAATAAGTTCTCCGCCGTGAGCTTTTATTATGTTGTAAGAAACATAAAGACCCAAACCCGTTCCGCCCTTATCGCGTTTTGTTGTAAAGAAAGGATCGAAAATGTGTTTGAGATTTTCTTTTGCTATGCCCGCGCCTTCGTCTTCTATCTTAATAAAAACACAATTGGCTTCTTCTATTGTTCCTGCCTCGACGGAAATTTTCTGATTCTTATCCGTTAATGACTGGCACGAATTATTTATCAGGTTAATTACAACCTGCTCAAGCTGCTGCGGATTTCCTTTTATTACCGGCGCCGGTTTATCGTAAGAGGCAATAAAATTTGTGGTGGATTCTTTTACAAGATTATGAGTGAGCAAAATTGCATTTGAAACAACGGAATTAATGTTAACGGGATGGTCCATTTCGCCGGCATCGCCGCGGGCAAAGTTGGTTAAGCTCTTCGTAATTTTTTGAATACGCAGCGCGCCGCTGATTATTCCTTCTATGGATTGAAGAATTTTTTCTTTCGATTGGCCGAACGGAAATCCCGCAATTACAAAATCTTCATGCTCGCGCACGTACTCTTTCATAACCGGATAAACATCGTCCCAGACTTTTTGAAGAAAGCGGGCGTTGAGGAGAACAAAGTTTGTGGGATTGTTAATCTCGTGGGCGATGCCCGTAACCATTGTTCCGAGCGAAACCATTTTATCGGCCTGTATTAACTGGCGCTGTTTGGTTTCTGACCGATGCTGTTCTTTTTTTAAAGCCGTTATGTCGTTAATCAACCCGTCGTAAGAAAGCATTCGACCGTGTTCGTCCTTCGATAAAACAATGCTGTTGCGTACCCATCGAATAAATCCGTCGCGGTGAATTATTCTATGTTCAAGCGGTTCCGTTTCAATTCCGAACAACGATTTATTCGCCTGCTCGAGTACGGCTTCTTTATCGTCGTCGTGAACCATTCTGTACCAAAGCTCGGCGTCCTTTTCATAATCTTCGGATGTGTAACCGGTAACTGCCAGGCATCCGGGTCCGTGATGGGTTGAAACCGCTTTATTGTCTACAACTGTAACGGTGTAAATATAATCGGTGAGGTATTGCAATAGCCTGTTGTATCGTTGTTCGCTTTCGTCAAGATTTATTTTTAAGTGTCTCATTGTTAGCAAATATTATCAAATAAAATTAAGGTACAAGCTATAGGTTTGTTCTAAACCAGATCCGCTAAAGAACTGTATTCGGGATCAAAAAGACGGCGGTACATTCTCATTGCGTAAGCGTCCGTTGCGCCGGAAAGATTATCGCACACAATTCGCGCACGCGCCTTTTTATTTTTCTCACGGCGGAGCAGTTGGTCGTTAAAATCGGGAAGTAGTTTAGTGCTCTTTAAAGAGTTTACGTAGTTGTCGAAAAATAACTGGTACAAATTTTCAATCATGCTGTTGCCTTTGAATTCCATCTGGTGAAGCTGTGACGAACGGAAGACCAGATCCACCGCCATTTTTTTATATGTCTGGGCCTGTTCGTAAATGCCGTCTTCTATAACCAGAACATACTTGTAACGATTGGTGGAGTTATCCAAAAATGTTTTCCTTTCCTTCAGACTTGCTGCTCGGATAAACTCGCCTATCTGCGCGCCGAATTTCGGCTTGTACTTTCCGTTTTTAATCCACTCAATTATATCTTCGATAATTTTATTCTGACGAGGTGAAAGGTTATTATTCTTTTGCCAGCCCAATAATTTTGTAATTGTTAAAAACCCGCCGGAGATGCTGTCGACCAGGTCGTTTATAACGTAAGCCGTATCGTCGGCCCAATCCATTATCTGGCATTCAATGCCTTGAAAATGATTCAGCTTTACAGGCGATGAAATATTTTTTGGTCTTCTCTTACCGCCGAATACAAAATCGATATATTTTTTTTGATCGTCGTAGATAAAATGATTTTCCGGTGATTTGAACTGACCGTAAGCGGCCTTGTATTTCAATATCCCGTCGAGAAAAGCTCGCGTGGGATTCATGCCGCGGTGATGATCTTCGTCGCGGTAAAAAATTTCGGTTATCATTCTCAACGTTTGAGCGTTGCCTTCAAACCCGCCGAAGTTTTTCATCAAACGGTTCAATGTTCTTTCGCCGGCATGCCCGAACGGCGGATGACCCAAATCGTGAGCAAGACAAATCGATTCAACGAGATCTTCGTCGATAAAATATTCTTCGTTGAGCAAATCTTTTTCTTTTGAAAGAAGATAACTGCAAATCGATCTGCCTATTTGCGCTACTTCGATGGAGTGGGTCAAACGCGTCCGGTAAAAATCATATTCGCCCGGCAGAAAAACTTGCGTCTTACCCTGCAATCGTCTGAACTCGGAAGAGTGAATAATTCTATCGCGGTCAATTTGAAACGGCGTCCGGTAATCGCTGTCGCGAGTGCTCGGCTTAAGCCTTTCAAAATCAAAATCGTTGTAAAATTTGTTTTTCATTCAATCGATTCACATTTTTGCAATGCGGTGCGCAAATTTAAGAAATAATCGCATGAATAATAAGACTCAACATAAACACTCTCACCATCATCATTCGGGCATAAACTCGACCTCCGCCAGACTTATGATGACGATGGTATTGAATTTTATAATAACTGCAGTAGAAATTATCGGAGGTATCTTTTCAGGAAGTCTCTCGCTCATTTCCGACGCGCTTCATAATTTCAGCGATGCGGTCTCCGTGATAGTTAGTTATATTGCGGTAAAATTAAAAGCGCGCGACAATTCCTACACCCACACCTTCGGATTAAAACGTGCGGAGATTTTGGCGGCAGTAATTAATTCGTCGGTTCTTATAGTCATCTCTTTCTTTTTGTTTTACGAAGCCGTCGAGCGGTTTATTGAACCCGGAGTAATTAACGCCAATGTGATGGTGCTTGTTGCTTCAATAGGATTTGTGGCAAATATTCTGGGGACGCTTCTGTTGAAGCGCGATTCCGAAGACAGCATCAACATTCGTTCTTCGTACCTTCATCTTTTGAGTGATGCGTTTTCTTCCGGCGCAGTTATACTTGGAGGAATGGCAATAGGTTTATGGAATATATATTGGCTGGACCCGCTTCTTACAATTTTGATCGGCTTATACATTATTCGCGAGAGTTATCAAATCTTAACCGAGGCCGTGCATGTGCTAATGGAAGGCGCCCCGCAGGAAATATCGTTGGAAGAAGTAAAAGCGGAAGTCGAAAATTTTTCGGAAGTGGCGGATATACACCATATACATCTTTGGATGGTAGGCGATAATGATGTTCACCTTGAAGCGCATGTTAATGTGAGAGATATGAAGATCAGCGAGAGCGATAAACTCCGCATAAAGATTGAGAAAATGCTTGAATCGCAATTCGGAATTCATCACATCACGCTTCAGTTCGAATGCAACCAGTGCCTGGAAGACGGATTGATTGGTCAGTATAAATAAATTGCTTCTTACATAATTTTATCCGTAACTGTTTTAAACGCCACGGCATACATTTGAATCTGCTTCATCATCGAGCCCAAACCGTTTTTGCGTGTAGGGGAAAGATGATTATCGATGCCGATCTTTTTAACAAACTCCGGCGGAGAAGAAAGTATTTCCTCCGGCGTATGATTCGAATAGACCTTTATCAGTAACGCAATCAAACCCTTCACAATCGCCGCGTCGCTGTCCGCTTCAAAAATAATTTTGTTGCCGTCAAGTTTGGCATTAATCCAAACTTGTGATTGACAACCATTCAGTTTGTATTTGTCGGTTTTATATGCTTCATCAATCGGCGCAAGCTGCCTTCCGAGCTCAATTATCCGTTTGTACTTATCTTCCCAGTCGATGTACTGTTCAAACTCGGTTACTATTTCATTTTGTGTTTCTTTTATTGTCATGTCGGTTTTCTTTCCGCATCAGATATAAAAAATAATTTACAGCAATCTATAAGTAATTCCTATTTGCAGTCCCTCTTTTACCTGCGTCAACGGTGATTGCGCTTTTTCATAAACAACAAGGTAAGTAAAATTAACAGCGATAATTTTTGTAATCTGCGCGGAGATTACGTTATCGAAGCGAACATCCCATACATCTAAACTTTTAAATTGGGAGAAGAATCTAATTTTACTTTGCAGCAAGATATTGTCGTCGAGCTTATAGTTCACATCGGTCACAGATTCAATTCCGGTTTCAAACCTAAAATCCTTTACTTTGTACGCCGGATCGGTGTATTCCCTGTGGGTGTTGGCAAATATTTCCTGGAAGCCGAGACCGAGACGGGTAATTACATTCGGGTATTTATCGTAGGTGAAACCGATTGTCTGTGTAACATAGCCGGGATCGAAAAAATTTGCCGTTTCAACTTCCGGCGTTACTTGGTAATTATATCCGCGCGCAACCGAAGAACGAATTGAGTTGGAAAGAAAAGGACTTACCGCCCATCCCAAATTATAAATGGCCACGTCTTCAATATAGAGATCGTTATCCGTTGTTTTGTATGTAGAAGATCCGATTTTCGATCTTCCGTAAGTAGCTTTGATAGAATTCTTGAACGACCAAACATCGCCGGTTAGGTCGTAATGAAAATCACCTAGGAATGTCCACGCTATAGAGTTGTCGCCGCCTTTTACCCAGTTTGTGAACGCGATTTGGTTAATTCCCGCGCTCACAACAAAAGACGGAATCCATTTGTTCTTTAGCGAATCCGGTACTTGGCCAAAAGAAACAGCCGTCGAAATAAAAATTAGAACTAGTAGCGCCTTTTTCATTTGTTCCTCCCGGAAATTATTTTTTTATGAAGTATAACAAAATTAATAAAAAATCGGCAAGTGTTCCGAGATTAACGCAACTAACGGAATTTTTCCCTTCGTTTATTTTGTTCGGTTCTAAAATGATTTTATATATTGCTGGTTGCTCTTTTTCGCCGCAGAGTATTTTATACTGTTCGAAGGTGAGAGGGATTGATTAAAAGAAGGACGAATGAATAAGAAAGAAAAGCAATGAACAAATTTGAATTGGTTTCTAATTATCAACCCGCCGGCGATCAGCCCAGAGCTATTGCAGAACTGCTCGAAGGATTAAAACGCGGGGATAAACATCAGGTGCTTCTCGGTGTAACGGGCAGCGGTAAAACATACACAATGAGCAACATCATAAAGGAATATAACCGGCCTACGCTTGTTATCTCTCACAATAAAACTTTGGCGGCGCAGCTGTATTCGGAATTCAAATCCTTCTTCCCAAACAACGCCGTCGAATTCTTTATAAGTTACTACGATTACTATCAGCCGGAAGCTTATGTTGTCAAACGGGATTTATACATCGAGAAGGATTTTTCCGTTAACGAAGAAATTGATCGTCTTCGGTTGAAAGCAACAACCTCGCTGATTGAAGGGCGCAACGACGTATTGATTGTTGCGAGCGTAAGCTGCATCTACGGTATCGGTGCGCCGGATGCATACGCTCGTCAAATTTTATTCCTTAAAAAGGGGCAAACGATAGAACGGAAAAAACTCTTGCGGAGTTTAATCGATATTTACTACACGCGCAACGACGCCGATTTCACACGCGGAACATTCCGCGCGCGGGGCGACGTTGTCGAAATTATTCCGGCATATCAATACGAAGAGGCGGTTCGCGTCGAATTCTGGGGAGACGAAATCGAGAGACTTTCAATAATTGATTCGATAACCGGGTCGGTAATTCAAGAGGTTGAAGCGACGGCGATTTACCCGGCAAAATATTTTGTTACCACAAAAGAGCAGGTCAACCGCGCAATTCAAACTATTGACGAAGAACTACGGGAACGGTTAAAGTATTTTTGGTCGCAGGAAAAATATGTTGAAGCGCAGCGCCTTGAACAACGCACCAAATTTGATATTGAAATGATGCGCGAAATTGGATACTGCGCGGGAGTTGAAAATTATTCCCGCCACATGGACGGCCGCCCTCCAGGTTCCCGCCCTTATTGTCTGTTCGATTATTTTCCGAAAGATTATTTGTTAATCATAGATGAATCCCACGTGACGGTTCCGCAGGTAAGAGGAATGTACAACGGCGACCGTTCCCGTAAAGAAGTTTTGGTGGAATACGGTTTCCGACTTCCTTCCGCGCTCGATAATCGTCCGCTGAAGTTTGAAGAGTTTGAAGCGATGACTAACCAGGTAATATATGTTAGCGCTACGCCGGCGGATTACGAACTCAGGAAAAGTCAGGGCGTTTTTGTCGAACAGGTTATTCGTCCTACCGGCTTGCTCGACCCTGAAATAGAGATTCGCCCCATCAAAGGTCAGATAGACGATTTGATAGGAGAGATTCGCAAAAGATCTGAAAAGGGAGAGCGTGTTCTCGTTACAACTCTTACCAAAAAGATGGCGGAAGATTTAACGGATTACTTAGATAAGCTGAAAATAAAAGTCCGTTACATTCACAGCGAGGTTGACGCGCTGGAACGCGTTGAGATAATCCGCGACCTAAGAATCGGCGATTTTGATGTTCTTGTCGGAGTGAACCTATTGCGCGAAGGATTGGATCTTCCCGAAGTTTCTCTTGTTGCGATTATCGACGCGGACAAAGAAGGTTTTCTCAGAAGCGAAAGGTCTTTGATGCAGACCGCAGGCCGTACCGCACGTAACGTGAACGGCAAAGTAATTATGTACGCAGATAAAATTACCGATTCGATGCGTAAAACAATTGACGAGACAAACCGGAGAAGGAAGCTTCAGGCAAAATACAACGAAGAGAACAATATCACGCCTAAAACAATTTATAAAAGCGTTGAAGAAATAATGTCGTCAACTTCAATTGCCGATGTGCGCAAGAAAGATTACGAAAAAGAAGAAGCAGCGTTTATGAAGGTCGCCGAGCCGGTTATTAAATATATGAGCGATGATCAGCGGAGAGAATTACTAGAGCAAATGAATGAAGAAATGCTTGCCGCAGCTAAAGATTTGGAGTTTGAACGGGCTGCTAATCTTCGCGACGAAATTGATAAGCTGAAGAAGATGATCAAATGATAAGCATTCGATTTTACCTGCCGATGCTAAAAATAGTTTAACAATCCCGCCGCAGCCGATGCGCGGCATTCGCTAAAATTTGTTTTGCTCTCCAAATCGATTTATGTTAATTTGATTTCGAATTCGTTACAAATGGTTTTTTCAAATTCAAGATTGCCGGCATCAAACCTGCAAGAAAGGCGGAAAACAAATCTAGATTATAAACGGAGTTGTTCATGAATATCCTTTTCCCGGTTCTTGGAGCAGCAATTCTTTTTTTTATCTTTTACAAGTCTTATGGATCTTTCCTAGCAAAAAAGATTTTTGAACTCGATGATTCTCATCCCACACCTGCCGTTACAATTAACGATGGAGTAGATTTTGTTCCAACCAATTCAAAATTTTTAATGGGTCAGCATTTTTCCGCGATTGCCGCTGCCGGTCCAATAACAGGTCCAATTATTGCCGGCATTATTTTCGGATGGGCGCCCGCATTAATCTGGATTATTATCGGATCAATTTTTATCGGCGGCGTTCACGATATGGGTTCGATCATTGCTTCCGTTCGGCATAAAGCAAGATCAATCACCGAAGTCGTTAAAGAAAATGTTTCCAAACGCGCTTGGATTCTTTTTATGATCTTTATCTGGATTGCTCTTATCTATCTTATCATAGCTTTTACGGATATTACTTCAAGCTCCTTTGTTGGTGTGGTTACACTTGAGAGCGGGCAAAAAGTCGGCGGCGGCGCAATTGCCACATCTTCAATTTTGTACCTGCTGCTTCCGGTTGTGATGGGAATACTTTTACGAACATCAAAATTATCTTTAACATGGGCGACAATTATTTTTCTTCCGCTCGTAGGATTGTCGATCTGGATTGGTCCGTACATTCCTTTTGACCTAACTTCGATATTCGGGCTATCGATTCACAGCGCTCAAAAGATTTGGAACGTTTTTATTTTGCTTTATTGTTTCATTGCGTCGATAATTCCCGTATGGATACTGCTTCAGCCGCGCGGACATCTCGGAGGTTACTTTTTATATGCGGCATTAATTTCCGCCGCGGTAGGATTAATTTTCGGAGGATTCTCGGTTCAATACCCAGCATTTATAAATTTAAGTGGCGGTTACGGTAATTTCTGGTTCCCGATGTTTCCGGTTTTATTTATTACAATCGCGTGCGGCGCGTGTTCCGGTTTTCATTCCATGGTTGGTTCGGGAACCACTTCCAAACAAATTGCCAAAGAGAGCGATACTAAAATTATAGGGTACGGTATGATGCTGATGGAAGGAATGGTTGCTGTCGTATCTCTTGCATGCGTAATGATTCTTGCCAAAGATAATTCTCTTGTTAAAACCCCTCCCAATTTTATTTATGCATCTGGTATCGGCAAGTTCGTTGAGCTTTTAGGTATTCCTTCCGCGCTCGGAATTTCTTTCGGTTTAATGGCGTTCACAACTTTTGTTTATGATACCCTAGATGTCTGCACGCGTCTTGCGAGGTATATTATAGAAGAACTGACCGGCTGGAAAAGCAAGACAGGCAGGGCGTTTGCCGCCGCAATCACAATAGGTGTTCCGTTATTTTTTGTCACCGCCACTCTAAATAATTCTAACGGAAACCCGGTTCCGGCATGGAAAATCTTCTGGAATATTTTCGGGGCGTCAAATCAATTGCTTGCCGCGCTGGCGTTAATCGGAATTACCGTATGGCTGTACAAAACGGCAAAGAATAAATATGCGTGGACAGTTCCTTTTATCCCCGCTGTGTGGATGTTTTTTATTTCTAATTGGGCGTTGATAGTTCTTATGCGTGACGGGTGGTTTAAAGCGGGTACTTTTAATTTGAATGCGGACCCGGTTCCTTTAATTGCTCTTGCCCTTTTGCTGCTTTCGATTGGTTTAGCCGCAGAAACAACATGGATTGTTTTTTTAAGAAAAAAAACTTTAGAACCGGCAAGCACATAGGGAAAGATTTTTTGTAAGTAAAAAGGGATAGAAAAAATTTTTCCATCCCTTTCTTTAAAACAGCGCGATCCGTATTTCAGAGCGAACTAATTTGTTATTCCCAATTTCGTTTTCAACTCCGCAGGTATCACATCTTTATGAACCATAATTGCAATTGTCTTCAGACGAACATACGGCACCGATAAATACCAGTAACCGTCGTATTTTTTATCCTTTGTGCCCCACGAATTTTTTGTATAATAAAAAACGTCGCCGTTCTGATCTTTTGCCAGGCCGGTAATATGCATTAAGTGATCATCTGTAGTTGTGCGGTTATCGAAGGCCTGCTGCCGCATTTCTTGAGTTACGGCTTTCTCTTTCACCGGCTGATCTTTGTCGTCGTCTTCCTTCTTTGCATCGTCGGTTGTTTCTTCGTCAGCCGGAATTGTTGCTACGCATTTTTTACGGCTGAAGCTTTTTTCGCTTACATCGCCGTCCCACGCAACGGAATAACCTTTCTCAAGAGCGTTGTCGATAATTTTCATTATGTCGTCGAGCGGAACATTGTAGTATTGATCTTTACTCCAGTTGTCCGGCACTTCCAAATCAAATTTTGTGTAGAACGGATGATGCGTGTAAGAAGTAAGCTCAACGTAATCATCCGGGTTGAATTCCATCGCCTCAACAAAACTTTTTGGAGTATAAGTTTTTCCTTCGTACGTAAATTCTTTCGGCGGTACTCCGAGGTAGATGTTCAAAGTTGATTCTATTACTTGAGGCCAGACCGGCGTTATCTTTCCGCCCTTGTCTTTGTTAACCGCATCAACCTCCGCTTTAACAATCGCATCGAGTTCCCCGTTGTTATATAAATCTTCGTTGATGTTCATTCCTTTGTAAACTTCTTCCGGGACGAATCCGTACTTGCGTATCACGTTCATCACGTCGTGTGCTTGGCCGCCTTCGCCGAAATTTGTGAGCCCTTCATAACGGATATAATTTTCCGCCTTTGGTAAATATGTGTACCGAACATTCCACATCGGAGAAAGAATATGTTCTCCTTTTCCCATCCGCATTAATTCCGTTTCAACAAAAGATGTTGTTGCAAACGACCAGCACGTTCCCGTTCTTGCCTGGTTTTTTACCGGCGTAGTTTTTACCTGGTAAACCATTGTGAATTCGTATTGATCGGCTTTGGCCTTTTTTCCCTGCGGGTAAACCAGGACCGGTATTAAGATTAATAGCACAGCCAACTTTAAAACAAAGCGGGTAAATTTCATCGCTCCTCCATTAAACCATTTTGATTTTTGCATAAAACTAATTTATAACTTAGCCCAGACAAATTCATTTTTATTGAACAAAGGAAATACTAAAAGCACCAACCTTACTTAATTGAAATCCAAATTGATTTTTATTTCCTTACGCAATAATTTGAATTCAGATTCATCAATATGAGGAGAAAAACGTGTGTGTGAAGAAGGGATTTAATCTCTTTGGTGTGGTATCTCTAATTGTAATTTTCTTATCTCAGTCTCTCTATTCGCAATCGGCGCAAAAATTTGGATTAGTAATTCACGGTGGCGCTGGAACAATCTTAAAGAAAAACATGACGCCCGAAAAGGAAGCCGCTTATATTTCCAAACTTAACGAAGCGCTGGAAACCGGTTATAAAATTTTGGAAAGCGGCGGAAGCAGTCTTAACGCTGTTGAGAAAGTTATCAACATAATGGAAGATTCGCCCTTATTTAATGCGGGTAAAGGCGCTGTCCTGGATGATAAAGGCATTGCCGAACTTGATGCTTCGATAATGGACGGCAAAACTTTAATGGCCGGAGCCGTTGCAGCGGTTCGTCATATTAAGAATCCGATCTCACTTGCGCGCATGGTTATGGAAAAATCTCCGCACGTAATGTTGATTGGCGACGGCGCCGAAGAATTTGCCAAAGCCAACGGCGTTGAACTTGTTGACGGCAGCTACTTTATAGTTAAGGAAAGATACGAACAGTATTTGAAGATGAAAGAGAAATTGCGAAAGGAATCGAAGGACGATAAACACGGTACGGTTGGCTGCGTTGCATTGGATAAGAACGGAAATCTTGCCGCTGGAACCTCGACAGGTGGAATGATGATGAAAAAATTCGGGCGCGTAGGCGACTCGCCGATTATTGGAGCCGGCACATATGCTAATAATGAAACATGTGCTGTTTCATGCACAGGCTACGGCGAATATTTTATTCGCCTCGGTGTTGCGCGCGATGTTTCTGATTTGATGGCATACAAAGGAATGCCTCTTAAAGAAGCCGCCGATGAAGTAATAATGAATAAACTGCCCAAGCTTGGCGGCGACGGCGGTATAATCGCTATTGATAAAAACGGAAATACAGCAATGCCGTTTAACACAGACGGAATGTACCGCGGTTATCATGTTTCCGGCTTCGACCCGGTAATCAAAATCTACAAAGAAAATTGAATTCAAAAGCAGGAGAATAAATGCAGCTGGTATTACAGGTAAATTATTTGGCGGTGTTGGTCTGCGGGGTATTGGCGATGGGTATTGGTTCTTTATGGTACAGTCCGTTGCTTTTAGGTCATACATGGATGGAAGCGCTCGATAAATCGGAAGAGGAGTTAAGTAAAGATTTCAATCCTATTAAAACTTACGGCCTATCCTTCATCTTTCATTTATTTATAATTTATTCTCTTGCCCAGTTAATGGCGCACAGCAACACGGCTTCTGTAGCCGACGGCGTACGGCTTTCGTTTTTATGCTGGCTTGGTTTTATTGTTGCACCCATGGCAATCAATTCGCTCTTTGCTGGCAAGTCCGTTAAGCTTCTTCTCGTAGACTCAGGTTATCACCTGATTGTTTTACTTATTTCCGGAATCATACTTGGAGCCTGGACGGTTTGATTTAAAAACTTTTCGAGAAGCGGAACGGCGACTGTCGTCTCCGCTTTTATTTTTCAATTCGCTATCTTTGTATAAAACATATTCCATTCTAAAAATGAAAATTGAACTTATTGTTTTTGATCTTGACGGAACTCTCGTTAGTTCGCACGATACTATTTATAAAGCAACGCTTGAAGCGCTGCGAAGGGTTGACGTTGACCACTCTATTGACGAAAGCGGGTTTTACAAGCAGATAGGGCTTCACTTCGAAGATATTTTTAGAAACTTCGGCTTCGGCGTACCGGATTTTGAACATTTTATTTCTATTTACAAATCGATATACTTCGACTATATTAATTCGTCAACTTTATACGAAGGCGTAGAACAGTTAATCGATACGGTAAAAGCCAAGGGAATTAAAATTGCTCTCTTGACCACCAAGGCACAGGACCAGGCGGATTTGATACTTAAGCATTTTTGCCTGCACGATAAATTCGATTATGTTATGGGAAGACGACCTGGCCTGGCTCATAAACCTTCGCCGGAACCGCTCTTAAAGATTTGTTCTGATCTTAATATAGATGTTTGCGGCGCAATGATTATCGGCGATTCCGAACTTGATGTTGAGTGCGGTAAAAACGCCGGCACAAAATCATGCGCAGTTACTTACGGTTACCGCACCAAAGAAGATTTGATGAAGTCGCAACCTGATTTTCTTGTTGATAATATTCTGGAAGTCGGTTACATATTAAACGGAAATCATTCCGCCTTTTGAGCGGAAAAATTTTTATGTAACGGAGAAAAAGAATGGACAATACAGGCAAAGTTTCGATTTCTATTATTAATCATGTCGCTTCTATTTCCTTTTCGCATCCCAAGAGCAATTCGATTAATACAAAGATGCTGAAAGAGTTGACGGACTCAATCGAGAAGCTGGCGGCAAATAAAGACGCAAAAGTAATTGTAATTCGCACCGAGGGCGATAAATCGTTTTGCGCCGGCGCTTCTTTTGACGAGCTTCTTCAAATAAAAGATTATAAAACCGGCAAAGAATTTTTTATTTCGTTTGCCCGCCTTCTAAACGCAATGAGGAAATGCCCGAAGTTTATAATAACGCGAGTGCAGGGCAAGGCGGTTGGCGGCGGAGTTGGAATTGCTGCCGCTGCGGATTATACTCTGGCGCTCAGCGAAGCTTCGGTTAGATTAAGTGAACTGGCGCTGGGTTTAGGCCCGTTTGTAGTTGGACCCGCAATTGAAAGAAAAATCGGCAAGACCGCTTTTATTACGATGTCTATAGATGCCGAATGGCACGACGCGTTTTGGGCAAAGCAGAACGGATTGTTCACAAAAGTGTTTGCTACGCTTCACGATCTTGATGAAGCAGTTGCTTCGCTCGCTAAAAAGATCGCAGGCTGTAATCCGGAAGCGATTTCAGAAATGAAAAAAGTATTTTGGGAAGGTACGGAAAACTGGGAATCTCTCCTCGAACGCCGCGCGGAGATTAGCGGTAATCTTGTTCTGAGCGACTTCACAAAAAATTATATTAAAGCTTTCAAGGAAAAACAATAAGAGAGTCCGAGAAATTTAACAGCCGTAAAATCAACTAATCAACCGCATAATTTCTTGCCTCACTGTCATTTCTTTTAGATAAATTTGACCGGCGGATATGATTGATATCAGCCTGCTCAATAACAATCAACATTTTTTTTCAACGAGGGTCATCAATGAAAAGAATACGCTTCATTCTTATCGTCTCCGTTTTTGTCTTTATAATTTTACCGGCCAAATGTTTTTCTCAGCAGACTCATAAACCCGATTGGAAAGCATTCCGGTTTTTAATTGGGGAATGGACCGGCGAAGGCGGCGGCGCACAAGGAGGAACAGCATTTAAAATGGATCTTGACGATCAGGTCATGATTAGGAATAACTGGGCGGAGTACCCGCCGGCAAACGGGCGCCCTGCGGTTTCACATAGCGATCTGATGATCATTTTCCCCGAGAACAATTCGGTAAAAGCAATTTATTTTGATAACGAAGGACACGTTATTCACTACACTGCAAGTTTCTCTTCGGATTCCAGTAATCTTTATTTAACCGGCGATGTTATTCCTTCTTCGCCGAGATTTAGATTTATCTATACAAAGATCAGCAACGATAAATTGAAAGCAACTTTTGAGATTGCGCCCCCAGGCAAACCGGAGGACTTTAGTAAATATGTTGAAGGGGTTTTAAAAAAGAAAAGTTGAACCATCATGCAAAGAGAATTGAAATATCATCACCTTGGAATTCCGACAAAAGAGAAACGCAAAGGCGAAACGTATCTTGAAAAGTATAAGGTTTACGTCTCCGGCTACGGAACAAGCGAGTATAAAATCGAGTGGATGCGGTATGAGGATGATTCTCCTGTTAATGAACTTGTAAAGACAATTCCGCATGTGGCGTTTCAAGTTAAGGATGTGGAGGAAGCGATTAAGGGTAAAGAAATTTTAATTGAACCGAATAGTCCTTCCAGAGGAGTTACCGTTGCTTTTATAGTTGAGAACGGCGCACCGGTAGAGTTTTTGCAAATCGATGAGTCTGCCGGTGAATAGCACGACCGGAAAAACAAAAGGCCTTGAGAAAAAAGAGTGGGCAGCGCTGCTTGTGCTGATGATCATTTCGGCGGCGCTGCGTCTTCACACAAATTTCTCTACGGAATATATTCCGGGCAACAACGGCGCATTTTATCTTGTGATGATTCGCGACATCCTGGAAAAAGGTCACCTGGTAATGAAAGATTTTCCGCTTTTGTTCTGGCTTGAAGCGGGCATCGCTTTTATTCCGTTAAAACTCGGCATCGCGGGTATGAATGCTTCGATTGATATGACGTCGCGCATTTTCGATTCCACAGCTCCCGTACTTTCTGTTATCCCTGCTTATTTATTGATAAAAAAAATTCTGCCGGATAAAAAAGAATTTTTCTCGTCCCTTGTGTTTGCATCTGTTTCAATTCTATATTTTTCATTTCAAATACTAATCTCGGATTTTCAAAAGAACTCGCTGGGCTTAATGTGGTTGTTCTGGCTCATTTATTATTTATATCGGATACATGAAAAACCGGCTTTAAAAAATTATCTCGGCGCGTTCATGTTTTTTATACTAACCGGTTTAACTCATTACGGATGTACTGCGGTAGCTGTAACGGTGGTGGTGCTTGATTTAATGGTAAGGTATTCTCTTCGCTTAAACATTAAAAAATTTTTTAAAGCACTGTTGGTTTCGGCAATAATTATCGGCGCTTGCGTCGGCATGGTATTCATGATTAACAAATGGAGAGGTGAATTCTTTATTAATATACCTAAAGAAATTTTTGAAGACCCAATAATTATTCCTTTGTTGAACGGCCGTCCGGTGCTTTCGCCGTTTGAAGTCTTTAACATGATTTTAATAAACATAACCGCGATTGTTTCATTTATTATTTATTTGAAAAATTACAAAATTATAATCCCTCCTCTTAGATCATTCATCCTTTCGATGATTTTACTCTCGTTGTTTCTTTCTTCTCCCTTACTGAATGTTGATTCGGCGCTGCGGGTATATTTTATCTCTTACTTAATTGCGCTGCCGCTGATTCCGTTTATCTACAAATTCATTTCCGGCAAAACGAGTCAACGCGGCTATATTGTCCTGGCAGTTTTTATTATTTTGTTTTCAATCGTCTCCGTGAAAGGAAAAAAGCAGCAGTCCAACATGAATAAAAACATTTATGCCGAAATGATTAAGCTGCAAAAAGTTTTACCGCCAGAACCCCGAACAGTAATTATTGCTCGCCACGGTATGGAATTCTGGTCGATGTGGATTTTTAGAGTTAATGCTGTTCGCCAGGAGGCAGTGGCAAAAAGTTATTGGTCTTGGTACAAAAACATATTATTCCTTCATCAGAAAATGGAAACAGCGCAGTTTGGTCCTGCGGGATTATACGGCCCCCCGTATCCTCAGCCAACATTGCCGACGGGCAGTTACCTGATTTATAGTGATTCATATTTTGATTTGTATAAATCGCCGAGTCCTCCAAACGATATGTCGATTTTTCAACCAAAGAGATAGAAATGAAAGCAAAATTATTTTTTGTAGTAATGATATTTGCATGCACCTTAAAAGCCCAGGAAGTTGACACTTCGGTTATTTCAAAATTTTTTAACGGTCACGCGGGAGCCATTGTTGTTTATAACGACTCTGCCGGAAAGTATTTCCGTTACAATGCGAAGAGATGCGCTCAAAGATTTCTTCCCGCCTCTACTTTTAAAATTCCTAATTCGTTAATCGGTCTGGAAACCGGTGTTATTCCGGATGAAAATTTTGTTATAAAATGGGACGGCATCGAACACCCTATAAAGGAATGGAAACGCGATCACACTTTGGCTTCGGCAATTCAATATTCCGTTGTTCCTTATTACCAGGAACTTGCGCGCCGGGTTGGAAGAGAAAACTATAACAAATTTCTGAAAATGATTGATTACGGAAACAATACGGTAGGAGATGCGTTCGATCGCTTCTGGCTCGACAATTCTTTGAAGATATCTGCCGACGAACAGGTAGAGTTTCTGAAAAAGCTTTACGAATACAAATTACCTTTTTCAAAACGTTCGGTTGATATAGTTAAGAAAATAATTCCCGAAGAGAAATACCCGAAGTCCATCTTGAAATTTAAAACCGGCAGCGGCAACAAAGAAGATGAAGCCTGGATCGGCTGGCTGGTGGGATATGTTGTAAAGAAAAACAATGTTTACTTCTACGCCTTCAATGCAGATGGCCGAACCTTTGATGAAGCAGCCGGATTGCGAAACAAAGCCGCGCGGGAAATTTTGAAGTACCTGAAAGTTATCGAATAAGACTTATTCTATATTGACGAAATAGAAGCGGCGAAAAATTTTAGGTCGCGGTAATCTATAAATCATAAATTGTGTTTGACATGAATAAGATTACGATCAGGTTTTACGAAGAGCTTAATGATTTTATTCCTGCCGTAAAAAGAAAAACCAGGTTTGAACATGAGTTCTTCGGTCGTGTCTCGGTTAAAGATATTATAGAATCCTTGGGCGTACCGCATACGGAAGTTGATTTAATTATTGTGAACGGCCAATCCGTAGGATTTGATTACATCGTTCTCGGCGGCGATGATGTTTCGGTCTATCCCGAGTTTGAGTCAATAGACATTACAAATTTGCAGCGATTAAGACCCCAACCTCTTCGTAAGCCAAAATTTATTCTCGATGTTCACTTAGGCGTTCTTTCAAGATATATGCGAATGCTCGGCCTGGACACTCTTTATGAAAATAATCTGTCCGATAACGATTTAATCGATGCTTCGTTGAAGGGGAAGCGAATAATTCTAACACGCGATCTTGGTGTTTTGAAACATGCAAAAGTTCTGCGTGGTTATTTCGTTAGGAATACGAATCCTAAAAAACAAATAAAAGAAGTGGTAGACCGATTCGACCTGAAATCGGTAGTGAAAAAATTTAGCCGGTGTATCGAATGCAATTCCGTTTTGGAAAAAATAGACAAGCAAATAATAATGGACCGTCTTCCGCCGAAAGTGAAAAAATCTTATGACGAATTTTTTATCTGTACAAGGTGCGATAAGATTTACTGGCAGGGCTCGCATTTTGATAAAATGAAATTATTGGTTGATGAAATAATCAATTCATAATTTTGAGCCGAAGAGCTGCTTTAGTTATCTTTAGAATTATTTAATGCAGGCATCAAAATAAGATGGAATACAAACTAACTGAAATAAATATTTATCCCGTTAAATCTTTAGCGGGAATATCATTACATTCTTCTGAAGTAACAGACCGCGGATTAAAATACGACCGCCGCTGGATGGTTGTGGATAAACACGGGAAATTTTTAACCCAACGAACACACCCGCAAATGGCGCTGATATCAACAATTATAAAAGACCGTATTCTAACTCTTGCGCATAAATCTAAATTCATTACCCCGCTTTCATTCATGATCGATAAAGCAATCAATGATGAGATCAATGTGGTCGTTTGGAGCGATACGGTTAAAGCATTATCGGTTGGAAAAAAAACCGACGAGTGGCTAAGCGCAGCAATGAATATGGAATGCCGGCTGGTCTATATGCCCGAGGAAAGCCGTCGCCTTGTTGATCGAAGATATTCCGGCAAGGACGACGTTGTAAGTTTTGCGGACGCATACCCATTTCTAATTATCGGCGAACAATCATTAAACGATTTGAACTCGCGTCTTACAGAAAAAGTGCCGATGAACCGCTTCCGTCCCAACTTTGTTTTCGGCGGGGGAAAGGCGTACGACGAGGATAAATGGAAAAAATTTAGAATTGGCGAAATAGTTTTTGATGTTGTTAAACCGTGCTCTCGATGTGTCGTTACAACGGTTAATCAGGATACCGCAGAAAAGGGAGACGAACCGTTGAGAACTCTTGCAAGTTATAGAACATCCGGCAACAATGTTAACTTCGGGCAAAATCTTATTCACGAAGGAACAGGCGCCATAGAGTTGAGCGATAAATTGGAAATTCTTGAGTGGAAATAAAATATTTATACCGATTAAATAATCCGTAAGAAGCATGTAAAGAAAGATGACTGCAAAGAATTTTTTACCCGTAAGCGGGACAATTTACGACCTCTTAACCGGAAACGATCTTCGCTCAATCGGTAAAGCCGACGAAGTTGTTCAACTTGTAACCAGCGACCCGGAATTGTTCGGCGAAGTATTTGGCGGAATATTCCACGAAGATAAAGTGGTTAGAGCAAGATGCGCCGATGCCGTTGAAAAAGTTGCCAGAAGATTTCCCGAATATATCCAGGCAAAAAAATCGATAATCTTTAACAACCTTGAAACCTTTAAGCAGAAAGAGGTTATGTGGCATATAGCTTTGATGCTCGGTTATCTTAAGCTGAATAAAAAAGAAACCGATACGGCTTTACGTACGTTGAATCATTGGCTGGTTTCATCGGATAGCATTATTGTAAAAGTTTCTTGTATGCAAACCATGTCCCATTTTGCTGTTAAAAACAAATCGATTGCTGAAAGCGTCTGCGACGAGATTCAAAAGCAAATGATTAACGGTGCGCCGGCCATCAAAGCGCGGGGAAGAAAACTATTAAAACTTCTTTCTTAATAAACTATTGTACTAAAGGAACATTTGAAGGACGGTTGCTAAAACTATTTTGGTTTCTAAGTCTGCTCGGTATTACGTAATGGGTGATCCATCCGACAAAATTGAAACAATATGGTTTGTGCTTCACGGGTACGCGCAGTTGGCGGAAAATTTTATTAAAGAATTTGGCTCGATTGCCGGCGGAACAAAATTAATAGTTGCGCCGGAAGCACTGAATAAATTTTATATTAAAGGAACAAACGGAAATATAGGCGCAACGTGGATGACAAAAGAAGACCGCGAAAACGAGATAACCGACTATGTGAATTATCTTGATGATTTGTACGCGGAGATTCTAAAATATTTTAATGAACACCAGGCAAAAATAATCGTCCTTGGCTTTTCTCAGGGCGCAGCCACCGCGGTAAGATGGGCCGTGAAAGGCGCGTCTCAATTAAACAAACTAATTGTTTGGGGCAGCCCGCTGCCGCACGATATGGAATTCCATTCCTGCAGGGAATTACTTAACGCCCTCAATTTAACATTGATTGTAGGCGATGAGGATCATTATTTTACCAAAGAGCTCCTGGAAAAAGAAATCTCTCGTTTAAACAAAAGTAAAATTGATCATGGGGTTCTGGTTTTTAAAGGCAAACACGAAATCAATACCGAAGCGCTGAAAAAATATTTCAGTTAGTTTGCGGAATATAATTATCATTTAACATATCCATAAAATAAATTGGAAAGGGTAAGCAATGGCTAATGTAATTAATTGGTTTGAAGTTCCGGCTTCGGACATAGATAGAGCCGTAAAATTTTACTGTACAATCTTCGGGTATGAGTCCATGCAGAAAATGAATTTCGGCGGATTCGAAATGGCTTTCTTTCCCGCAGAACAGGGAAGTCTAGGAGGAGCTCTTTGCAAAGGTTCCAGTTATAAACCTGCGCAGGAGGGTGTGACGATTTATTTTAATGCTAATCCGGATTTAAGCGCTGCGCTTTCAAAAGTTGAAACAGCCGGCGGACAAATTATTCTGCCAAAGAGAATTATTACGGAAGAATACGGCTATATGGCTGTGATAATTGACACGGAAGGAAATAAAGTAGCTCTTCATTCACAAAACTAATTTCGCAATCGGGGAATGGCTAATTCCGTTCCCTCTAATAATATTCCAGTTTTAAACAAACGCATTTAGATTTTTATTCCAAGGCGCTTATATATAAAATTCATCAGCCATGCCGGACCAATAAGCAGAAACTGAAGATCCTTGAAGAACGAAGGTTTTCTGCCCTCGATTTTGTGGCCGATGAACTGACCGATCCAAGCGATTACGAAAACGAAGATGCATACGTGAAGTATTGAGACGCCGGCTTGTTCCAACTTAATAAGAACAAAGAGGCAAAGGAGTGCGTATAAAAGCATTCCTATCCAAAGTGTTTTCGATAAACGCATGTAATAGATTACGGCAAACAGCAAAACTACTACGGCGAGGTTCAACTGAATTGCATAGCCGAGACTTAAAGGAATTTTTACAAGAAAAAGAAGTCCGACAACGGAAAAAAATATTGACGGAACGCAGACCCAATGAATCGTTTTATTGGTTGGATTGCGATGGCTTTCGCCGTACTCGCTGAGCCAGTCGTTTATCGTTCGCATAAATTTCCTTTCGAAATTTTTTTGTATGCCGACGTAAATTATGCCGAAGAAAATAGCGAAGGTCGCTTACTTAATCAACGAAACAAAATTTATAAAGACGAAACGGTCTTTTGTTTGTAAACGGATATGATAAAAAAACAGCGACAGGTAAACCATCGCCGCGTTTTTATATTCTTTAGTCGATGAAAAAAAATTCTTTGTTACAGAGAGAACCAATGATTTATCTTGATCATGAAAATGTTGTCGGGATAAATACTAAACACCCGATCGACCGCGCGGCTTAAAGAAGTTGACTCGTAAGCCGAAAGCATCGAACGGTTTTGGGACCAGACTACGTAAACCGTAGATCCCGGATTGTATTCCCACCTGATTACAAGGTTGGAACGGAATTCGCTGAAACTCATGTCCGGATTGCTGATAACAAAGTCTGTTACTCCGTCGGCATTCTCGTCTATCCGGTACGAATCCAAGAATTTATCAAACGCAATTTGGTTTTGATTGTAAGCATAGAAGCGGTCGTTGTAATTATCCGCGCGCGGGTTTATAACTTTTTTGAAACCGGAATATTTCCGAGTCGCGCTGAAGGGGCTTCCGTAATATTGAATCGACAAATCCGGTGTAAGATAGAGCGACGCGCGCACTGTAATTCCGATAAGGTCCTGGTCAACCATTCCCAGAAAGTAAATATCGCGGCTACCGCTGCTTTGAGTTGATACATACTGCAGATTGTTGCGCGTGAAATCGTAATAGACATTACCAGAAAAAGTTAATGCGTCGGTAACTCTGTAAGTGAATGAAGGAGAGATATAATAATGTTTTGAAATATTATCGTCGTGAATCTGGTTGTTGAATTCAAGACCGAGCGAGAGCGGCTTGGTGTTATCGCTTCCTGCGCTTATGCTGTAGCGCCATCCGCCCGGAAATTTTAAAAGCGGTCCTCCCCAAATCGACGACGGATCGAGAGCAGATAGTATTCGGTAAAAATTTGTGTTTACATACCATCTGTTTATAAAGGTAATGTTGGAAAAAAATCCGGCTTCGAAAGAATAATTATCTCCGCCGAAATTCCATGTCGAGTTTTGATCGAAGTACGCGGAATAGTTTCTCAAAATTCCCGACGGCGTTTGCGCTACATAACCGAAGCGCGAGATTTGGTAAACCCTGTCTACCTGCGGAAGGTAGCCAAGATCGTTTACTTCAAAGTTGGGAGAATAAAATGTTACGCTTTCGGAAAATCTCCATGCGTTGCCGCCTGCTTTGCCGAATTCCAGCTTTCCCCCGTAACCGGCAAGTGAAGTTTTGTTTGTGTCGAGCGATAGATAATCCGCGTCCGGCCGCTGAAAATAATGTACGGGCGAAAGTTGTACCTGGGTTATGGATTGTTTATCTCCTCTGAAGTAGCTCGCCAGCGCGTTGCCGCTGATATAATAATTTTTATCGTCCCACTTAAAAATAAAATCGAAACCGCCGGTGTATGAAGCGCGCGGAAGAAATTTTAAGTTATCGTCGCCGATGTTTCTGTTAACCGCAGTAAACGCTCCGCCGATAATTATATTTCCGTCGTTATATTCCTTTTGAATTCTTCCCATAAAAAAATTTGTGAGCGGCTCAACGGCGGTCGAATATTTTCCATTCGGGGTCTGAACGTCCGCGGTTGCTTTTCCGGTAACGCTTTCCATTACACCGATGGAAAGTCCGCCGTCTGTCTTGCCTGTAATCTTAGCCGCGCCGAGAATCGAAGTTCGATCCGGCATATCAACATACTCGTTTGCGCCCAGAGAAGGATAATAAGAAGGAACATGACCGATTCTTCGGGGATAATAAAGAGGCGAAAAATTTAAGATGCCGCTTCCTTCTATAAAGAACGGACGCTTCTCTTCGTACTGAAGTTCGTAAGACGATAAAGAAATTTGCGACGGATCGGCTTCCACCTGCCCGAAATCCGGGTTGATTGTAAAATCAATTATGAAGTTACTTGTTATGCCGATCTTTCCGTCCAATCCTAAATCCAAACTTTTATCTGTGCCGGTTTTAAATGGATTGCCTTCCTCTTTTTGAAATGTATGATACTTGCCAAGAGTGTAAGGAAGAATCTCTATTCTCGACGGCGTCTTTATTCCTTCAATTCCGGTTATGTCGCCGTATCGATCGACCCAGGTAGAAGTTGAAATAGGATTAGGTCCCCAATCATCTTCCTCGCTTTTCCTAAAAATCCAGCGCCAGACCATGAAGCCCCACGTGTACTTATCTTTAGGTGAGAAATAAAGCTGTGAGAGCGGAATTTTAAATTCTGCGGTCCAGGCAGAATCTTCCGATCCTACCTTGGCTTCCCATACCGCGTTCCAATTTAAGTTGATCTGGTTGCCGTTTGTAACGGAGTTGTCGAGCCGGATACCAGCGGCGTTAACTCCAAACTCGAACGAAGTTCGCCGGTCGTAATAGCTGTCGAAACAGAAACCTATTAGGTCGCCGCTAAATGTATCTCTTCCGGAAAGCATGCGGGTGATTTTTTCAGGTTCGCTATCGTAACACCGGGCGGCAGCATAAATATTGTTGTCGTCGTAAACAACCTTGATAATTGTTTTTTCCGTCGGCGTTCCGCCGTCAACCGGTTCGCGCTGAAAAATAAAATTATCCCAACCTCCTCCTTCCCAGCATTCGTCGTCAAGCTTGCCGTCAATTTCCGGCGGTTTGCTCGTTCTTGTAGTTACATACGTACGTTTCGGAGGATACCTTTTGCCAGATGTTGAATCGGGTAATTCGTCAAATGAATTTTCGTTTGCAAGTGAAGGTGTAGAAAAAATAATAAATGTAAGCGCCGAAAGCAGCAAGGGTAAGTTCTTTTTCATGGTATGTCGCCGTTAATGAATAAATCGTTCCAGTTATATATTAAGACGAATCTATGTCTGTTAAATTAAGATGTATATCGCGCAGCAAATAAAAATATTTTACGAACGGCTGTGCAAATATAGTAAATAGTTAACAGAGTGAAAGCAGGTGACGAATATTATAAGAGCGACAGCTAAAAATTAATTTGATTATTTCGTTTCAGAATTGAAATTGCATTTTCCAGATTCTCTTTTTTTACGAGCACATAATCCGTATCGAAAGTTGAAACAGTAAAGATGCTTATTCCTTTGTCTGCCAACGGCTGTAATAAGGAGGAGAGAATTCCTGTTGCCGTAAAATTGATCGGCCCTTCAATTTTTATCGCACGCCATCCTTTTTCGGATTTAATGCCGGATGGAATAATTTGTTCGGGACAAACAACCGATAATTCTTCGCCGGTTTTTGTAATAGAAAAAAATTCATTGTTCAATGCCCACGCAGGTATTGGCGTTGAAGGATCTAACCTGCAAATGCCGAGCACTACTGATTGAATTGAGAGTGTTAACTTTTTCGTCATGAATTTCTTTGTTCGTTAATAAGTTTAAGAATGTCTGGGACACAGGGAGGATTAAACGCCATCGGAAATTGCGTGCATACAATTGCTGCAGTTGCTGCGGCAAATTTAACCGTATCTTCATCGCTCATATTGTTCAGCAATCCGTAAATAATTCCGGCTCTGAAAGTATCGCCGGCGCCGAGCGTGCTGACCGCGTTCACTTTGTACGGAACAATTTTTTTGATAGTCGAATCTTTTCTTCCGTATAAAATTTCCCGCGAGCCGAAAGTGAAAACAGTTAAACCATCGGACGAACCCGCGTACTTATAAAACAATTCTTCTATATTTTCTTCCGGGTAATTATTCTTGATGAACTCGTTTGAAATAACATTCGCTGCCGAGTGCCGGTGCATAACGCTATCGTGAAGACAGTCAATAGTGACATACTGTTTGTTAAGTTCGAAACAATACCTTGCCGCGAGCTCGGATTCGTTATTAAAAAATGGATCGATCGAAACAATTTTTGCCTCCCGGATAGAGTCCTTATCCGGCGCGGTCCATCTTCTTGTTTCTTCGCCGAAATATTTTTGAAATTTTCCGAAAACCGTTCTGGAATTACTGTCGATTAAAACAATGTCCTGTACGCCGTCGAATGAGAAATCAAAATGCAAGAGCGAATAATCTATATCGAATTTTTCCAAGTGAGCGGTAAGCGGTTCTTTTGTTTTACTTCCGAGAAACGGGCCGTCTATTTTTGTTTTGTATCCGAAGCCGGAAAGAACAATTGCCGCGTTTGCGGTTTCGCCGCCGGGAAGTGAATAAGATTCATTTATTTCGGCATAACCGTCCGGCTGGGGGTAAACTTCCTTGAGAAGATTAATCGAAGAAAGGAGCGTCATTCCGTAAAGGTAAATATCCAATTTTATTTTTCTCCCGCTTTAAATTCGGTCCATGGCTCTGAAGGGCGATCCTTTAGCCTTCCTTTTAAGTAATCGAATTGCGGATGTTCATCCAGAAATTTATTTGCGTTGAACGCTTTACCGCAAGCCGCGCCCCATCGCGCAAGAAATGACATTTGCTTTGCCAGCTTTGAATCAACAACTTTTCCGTCGTATGTGCCGCCGGGAGAAAACGGCGTTTCGTTTGCATTTAACATTGCGTCAAGTTCACCGTGAGAGCACAACGTTCTGCCGTCGGGAATTTCTTTGTTGAGATATGTATCGTAATGGTCGGCTTCGAATTTTTCTGCAAGTTCAGTATTAATTTTGCCGGCGTATTTTTTCATCAATTGTTTCCAGCGCACGCGACGGGCAATGTTGGAATTTTTGATATTCGAGTTGTCGCTCTTTGTCTCGAAGCGCAATAGCTTAAGATTCTCCGCTATATTTGAGCCGGTAAAAAATCCGTCCTTTGTTTTTTCCAAAGCCACTTGTTTCAAACCAAGTTCGAGCCGGGCAATTTCGTTTGTGTTTATATCGCCGATTAGCCATGCGTTCGCGTATCCGCCGTTGTTGTCTTTCTTCATAATGTTGCACCACTCGTCAATATTGTTTGCATACTGGGTTGCGTTTCGCATCCTGGAAAACTCCGGCTCACCGTTAACAACGAACGGGAAGAAATCTCCGATGGTTGTTTCCGAACCGACCAGCCCGGCATCGGTGATAAAGAAATCGGTTGCGCTGTGAATAAAACCAGGCCCGGACTGCATCAAAATACGATGCCCATTCTCCGGTTGTATATCGAGTATAAGATTGCATAATGGATCCTGGTAACCGCCCATTGTATTATGACCGAGAACAATTTTTCCGTCGGCGGTCATGCTGCCGGTTGCAATAAAGGAACTGCATGATTCTTTTTTGGGGAAGTCCGAATTTGTTTTAAAAGAATCTTTTACTGTCGGCCACCAATATCCTTCCAGTTCTATAATTCCGTTTAAAGCTACAAGCTCGTCTTGAGTTGTCGAATATCCCGCAGCTTTCATCCCTTCCTTCATGCTATTGAGTTCAGCTAAAATTTCCGCATTCACTTTTGGTGTGAACATTTTACCAGCTCTTTCAACCAGCCACGACCAATCCATTGCGGTTTGGTAATTCCACTCTTTGGCGGTTGCGTCTATTGCGTACTTTATTTCTTTGCCGAGAAGATAGCCGTATTGAAATCCGCGCTCTTCCGGCGAACCTTCGATGTGAAGATAAATCCAGCCGTTCTTTTCATGGCGGTTGGATTTTTCCAGCCAGGATTTTTGCTGCTGGCTAAGCTGGCCTGTTTGTGCGTTGATGTAACTTGCAATTAAGAGAACCAGGTACAATACTTTTATGATTCGCGAGTTCATAATGAATTCCGTGGTTTTGTTTTTCAATATTAAACTAATAAGAAATTTTCTTTTTCACGAGAGGGGATTAGAATTCCAAATCTCCCTCGTTATTCTCCATGCGCCATCGTGCTCTTTGCGCAAAATATGAATTCCTTTCCCTGCCGCAATATTTGTCCGGCCGCCTTGACGCGGAGTTGAGCTCCACCTGTAACAGTAAACATGATAAGCCAGATTATCTATAACCTCGATTTCGAGGGATGTAAAATCCAGCCATTTAATGCTGTACTGATCTGCAAAATTATGGAGCCATGTTCTAAGCTCGCCGTTATCTTTTGGAAAAGAATCCGGCGGTAAAAATTGCGCGTCGTCCGAAAGTATTGACAGGTATTCTAATATATCGCCGCTTTCAACCGCTGTTTTTTCTCTGGCTATTATCGCCAGAATATCTTCGATGTTTGGCTTTTGTTTTAACCTGGGCATCTTCTGCCTCATTTATAATTGTGTTAATCTAGCTCATCCGCCAAGAAGATTAAAAACGGGACTCGAAATAAATCCGTATTACAATTTTATTTTACGAAGTAATTGGTTGACGATTTAAAATAAAGTTCACAAAGAACCAGATGCCACCAGCGGCAATGACGCCCATGAAATATAGCGGTGTTAAATCTGTAGCCAGGCCGCGGAGTTTCATAAAAACTATAAGTACGCCGATCGAAATAGACATCTCTGCACAGAACAATATAGCCGGTAATGTTAAAATTACACCGGCATTTTTTTTCTTCAGAAGAAGAACGGCAACAATAAAAAGCCCGGGAAGGCAAATAGATAAATCGATTACATGAACCGGGTTGGTAAATATTCCGGTATCAACGAAAGATTTTGGCGTTGTGCCGAAAAACGACGCGGGAATTATTTCCGAGAGCCATAGCAAATAAAAAAGAACCGAGACGGCTATCAAATATACGGCTGCGAACTTCCAAGGTAATTTTTTGTTGAATACAAACACAGGAAGCATTTTCAAGTTGACGTTAAGAAAATAAACAAATGAGTAAACGCTCAAACCAAAGATGAAGCAATATGGCAGGAACAGCGGGTTGAAATGAACGGCGAAACAGTAAATGCCGAAAGTGTAAATGAGAAATAAAATTGTGCCGCCCCAAATCATTGTGGCGATAAAATTATTTTTATACGCAAGTATCGATGTAACGAGCAATACGGGTGAAATAAAAAAGAGATCAACTGCGTCCTGGGCTATTGCCTGCGTTGCCCAATTTGAGGTTTCCCGCCAGTAAAAATTTTTTGTAAATAGGCCGACCGCACTTACTGCAACCAGTAAAACAAGCAGGGGTAAAGACATGGCAAGAAAATATTTTTCCTGACGGCTTTCGGGCATGGTCGTTCGTCTCCGGCTTAATTATCTATTATCATTTTCAATTGCGTAATCAAGAATGCTGTTAACGTGTACCATTGTTGTGTTTATTAATTCGATTTCGGGAAGGTCGGCTGGTTTTAAAATCAGAGGTATCTCGGTACCGCCGAGAATTAGACCTTCAATGTTAAAATCGGCTTTTAACTTATTTGCAATGTTTACCAATTCGTTTTTAACTTCATCCCGAAAGACGCCTTTCACAAACTCGTTCATGTAATGATCGTGAATAAAATCCTGCGAACCGTCATCCGGCAAAACTATTTCGATGTTTTCCTTTGCTGCGCCGGCATGGTAAAATCCGCTTTGCATTGTAAACTTGGTTCCGAATAATCCAAGCTTTTTAAATTTTTTCTCTACTGCATAAGCGATAGTTGCTTCAACAATACTTAACATGGGAAGTTTTGATTGTTGTTTTAGCTCATCAAAAACAATATGCGGCGTGTTGGATGCAAGCGCGGCAAAATCCGCCCCGCCGTTTTTTAGTTTTTCAATTTCTCCCGATAGATAATCAACAAGCTGATCGAACCTTTTTGCGATTATAAGATCCCGCATAATTATCATGTTGATGCTGTTGATCAATATCGGCGGGTATTCATCAGTTGATAATCGTTTTTGGAAACCGGAGATGATTGATCCGTAATAATCGATTGTAGATGCGGGCGCGATGCCGCCGATTAATCCTATAACTTTTGTCTTCATATAAATTTATAGATGTTGAAAATTATCACAGTTCGATTTCTGTTTTAAATACAATCACAGCTTCTCCACCGATTTTAACTTGAACCGGCAGACCGTTTTCAATTTTTACTTTTACTTCTATTTCACCAGGTCGTTTCATGGACTCGCCTTGTTTTCCAACAAAAGAAAATTCTCTTCCGTCGTGTTCGGTTAATTTATGTTTAACAATATAAGCGCCGAGCGGTCCGTTGGCGTTGCCGGTAACGGGATCCTCGTTAATGCCTATCGCGGGCGCGAACATTCTGCCGTGAGTTAAAATTCGCGGTGAGTCAGAATCGAAAGTAAACACAAAGTAGCCGTTGCAGTGGATCTCTCTGCTAAGCTCGGCAAGTTCAAAAAAATTCGGATTCAAATTGTTGAGCGTTGACCTTCTCTTAATTCCGATCATAACTTTGGAATGACCGGTAGAAACTATCTGAACCGGGCATCTTGAATCCAAATCTTCAGCGCGTAAATTTAGTGCGTCAACAATCATGGTTTTCATTTTTGAGTCGAAAGGATTTTCAAATTCGATTTTACCTTGGGTCATTAAAACCATGTAATCATTCACGGTATTAATTATCTCAAACTGAAGAACGCCTATCCTTGTTTTGTATTTGAAAACGATCGAGTTTAAATTTTCCACAACCGCTTTTACGTACATTGCCGCTATCGTGGCATGACCGCAAGTTGGAACTTCTTTACTAGGTGTAAAATAACGAATGATGCCGTCGTATGTTTGGTCGTCTGGAGAAAATAAAAATGAAGTTTCGGAATTGTTCAACTCGCGCGCGATAGACTGCATTTGCTCTTCGCTTAATCCGTCCGCGTACGGCACAACTCCCGCGGGGTTGCCTTTGAAAAGCTCTTTGGTAAAAGAATCGACCTGGTATACAACAACTCTCTTCGGCTGAATCATTTCTGCGGCTTAATATTAATAATGACAGGTTTAAAATAATAAAGATTGGATAGATAAGGAGGGTAATTATTTAATCAACCCAGCTTCCGAATTTTCCTTGCCGATAATCGTTATAAGCTTGGTCAATCTCTTCATCCGTATTCATTACAAACGGGCCGTAAGCGACTATCGGTTCGTTGAAAGGTTTTGCGTGACCGAACAGAATTATGCAATCTGTTTCCGTCTCGAACGAAACGGATTCTCCGTCGTTCTTGAATTCTAACAGGTGAAGCGCCTCCATTGAAGTGTTCTCAATTTTTATATTACCTCTTACAACGTAGAAAAAGACTGTATGATTTCGCGGCGCGGGCAATTCAATTTTTGCGTTTGAGCCAGCGTAAACCGAGCAAAGAAAAATGTCGGTCAATGTTTCAAAAGCCCCTCTAGTTCCGTCCCATATCCCGCTGATTAAATTTAAGTTTCCGCTTTCGCCGTTAATTTTTATTTCGGGAATCTGCTCCTTTTGCAGACCTGTGTACTTCGGATTTGTCATTTTCAATTTCGCGGGCAGGTTAATCCATAGTTGAAGAATTTCCATTTTGCCTCCGTGCTCTAAAAATTCTCTCGATGAATTTTCGCAATGAATTAATCCGCTGCCGGCAGTCATCCATTGCACTCCGCCGGCGGTAATAACGCTTTCGTGCCCGCTTGAATCTTTGTGCGCAATGTCCCCGTCGATTATAAATGTTACGGTTTCCATTCCCCTGTGCGGGTGGGGACCAAAGGGGAGGCCATTATTTTCGGGTGGATAATCTTGCGGGCCATGATGATTTAAAAATAAGAACGGGTCGAGGTGATTGAGCGAACGCGATGGCAAAGGCGAATACGTAATCAAATCGTCAATAGGATTATATTGCGCTTTGTGAATTCGCTTGATTGTTCTCATCACGATTAACCTTTCCTTTGTTTATATCCATTAACGAAGCGGTTACCGCGATTGTTCCAAACTGGAAGAATGTTTTTAATGTCCCATCATTTTACATATCGTATTCCAATTTCTTGTAGTCGAATATTTTGCCAGTTCCTTCTCAATAAAAATATTCGGAAAACCGTAACGCCCGTTTTTTATTTCACGGCTTACCACAAATAATTCTTTACCCTCGATTGCAATTATCTCGCACGCTTCCTTCTCGGAAATTATAGGAAGCTTCGGTTTGGATTTAATTTCGTCATGGGCAAAGCAGACGTATAATTTTGTTTTCTTATCTGCCGGAATATTTTTGAACGGGTCCAGCTCAATCATTTTATCAATTTCGTCCGATGTTCTTACCATAACTTTAATTTCGCTTCCGTATTCTTTTAACAATCCGGCCTCTATTTTTTTTCCGATTGCTTCAGAGTTTGTCATGGCGGAATCAAAAATTACATTACCGCTTTGGATAAAGGTTTTTACATTTTTAAATCCGAGCGATTCGAAACCGGCTTTGAGTTTATCCATCTTTATTACATTATTGCCGCCAACATTTATTCCGCGGAGAAAAGCAACGTACTTCATAAACGAATTTCCCTTCGACGATATTTTAATTGACCTGAGATTTTACTGAAGAGTAATTTCATAAAATACTAATTACAAAAATTTGGGAAATTAAAACAGGCGGCTCGCCAATTAATTCAGCTGTTTTGATTTGGAGAATTTAAAATTTTAATTTTATTCGAAGAAATTAATTTCAAAGCAGCAAACTTACTTCGTAGGATATAACATGGAGCGCATCAAATCTTTTTTGAAGACAACATTCTTTGGCGGATTTTTGGTTGTTCTGCCCGTGATAGTTCTTGTGTTCGTTTTAAACTGGCTATTCGATTTTTTAACCGAGAAAATTAGTCCGGTGACAAAACTTATCATTCAAACAGCGCGCATAAACGAGATGGTTGCCTCGGTAATTGCCGTGGTAGTTATATTGTTGATTTTTTTCATTGTCGGTTTAATCGTGCAAACCAGTTTCGGAAGATATGTGTTTGAATTTTTTGAGAAGCGGGTTTTAAAACGAGTGCCGCTTTACCGAATTATTAAAGAAACTGTCGTTCAACTTTTCGGCGGCGAAAAACTTCTTTTCCGGTATGTTGCGCTTGTTAAACCTTTTGGCAACGATACAATGGTAACGGCTTTTGTAACCGATGAGAGCACGGAAGGATATGTTACCGTTTTTATCCCCTCGGCGCCCGCACCTACGGGAGGTTATATTTACCACATCAAAAAAGAGAACGTGATAAAAACAGATTACCCGGTGGAACAGGCAATGAGAACCATTTTGAGTCTCGGTGCCGGTTCGAAAGAGTTGCTGCGGATGATTTAATTAAGTGTAACGGTTGTGATTGAACTAACGGGAAGTATCGCCAATTATGGCGGCTAATTTTTCTTCTGCTCGTTTTGAAGCGCGTCGAAATATTTTCTGATCAATTCCTCGTAATCTTTTTTGTAGCCCTCTTTCACCGCCTTCATCAACTCGTCTCTTAATTTATTCTTTCCTTCGTCGGTAGAAAGCATTAATTCGGGCGGAGAGGTTCTGTCGAAATCTTTTCCAGCGGTAGATTTTCTTTTTTCTTCGTAGTCGCGCTCGTTAATAGATTTTTGCGCGTCAAGCAGCTTTGATAAAATTCTTTGCTGCTGCTTCACAAGATCGTTGTTAAGTTTTTCGGTCTCAAGATTTGTAACCACCTCTCTCATCTCATCCAAAATTTTATCAAGGTTTGCCGCCAGCCGTTTGGATTGCCCCGATTCTTTGGCTTCTTCGTTTAATTGTTCAAGCGATTTGCGGATCATCTCCTGCTGCTGGGCCAGGCGCTGCATCTGAGCCATAGTTTCCTGCGACAGCTTACCCTGATTTAACATTTGCGTAAGCTGATTCAATCCCATCTGCTGCTGCCCAAGCTGCTGGAGCTGCTGCATAAGTCCCATCATGCCTCCGCCCTGGCCGCCGTTCATCAATTGGTTCATTCCTGCCTTAACCATATTGGCGGCTTCGTTTAACGATGCCATGGCGCCGCGCTGTTGCTGAGCCGCATACTGTCCGTTTTTATTGTGAAGGGCTGACATCGATTGCTGCATTTGCGACATTGACTTGCCGAGAGCTTTACCCATTTCTGGCGTTACGGCAAATGTTTTTTGAGAAAGAGCCGACATGTTCTTTAAAATTTTCCCAAGGTTGTTTTGAATTTCGTTCTGCTGCCGCTCCTTGTTTTGAAAGTCTTCAGAGTAAGGGCTCAACTGTTCGGAACTGTCTTTCAGGTTTTCCTGGTCCTTGGATAACGAAATTAAATCGTTCATTATTTTCATCATGTCGGCAAAGGTTTTCATCTGGTTCATTTGCTGCATAGCGGACTGCATATTTTTAAATTGTTTGCTCATGCTCTGCATGTTCTGAGAAAGCTGATCCTGATTCTGCATTGCCATTTGCTTCATCTGCTGTTGAAGCTTATTCTCAGCGTCCTTAGATAAATTTTGATTCTGCTGCTTATCGAATTCCTGTTGGAGCTTGTCCATCAGGTCTTTTGGCATATCGGAAAGCTCGCCCATTTTTTGACCCAGCTTTTCCATTTCGTCTTTCATCGTATTTAATTCATTCGTCACGTCTTTCTGCCGATTGGTAAGCTCGTTTCTTTTTTGCTGGTCCAACAAGCTTGATTGTTCCGTCTTATTCTTTAACTCTTCAATTTTTTTGGTAAGCTCTTCGATGCGTTTTTGCATCTCATCTATTTTTTGTTCAACCTGGATTCGTTTCAGCAGATTTAAAGTTCGCTCAAGACTTTTGCGCAGGTAATCTTCGTTCGTCTTCAAATCCTCCATCGACATTTGAACGTTGTCCCGCATCATCTTTTGAAGGGCGTCCTGCATCTTCTCGAAAGCTTTTTTCAATTCATCGCTTGTAAACTGATCCAAAAGTTTTTGAAGCTCGTCATACTTCTTCATCGTCTCTTCGGAAAGAAGATTGTTCTGCGCGAGGTCATTCTTCATTTCATTAAGCTTCTGGGAAATATCTGCAACCTTTTTGTTTATCTCCTTAAACTTGTCCTGAGCTTTCTGGATTCGTTCTTTCTCCTGCCATGAAATTTCTTGCGAGTTCTGGCGGAGATCGTCCGTGATCTGCTGCATTTCCTTGTTCAAGTTGGATGCGTCTTTAAGAGTTTCAGACAAATCCTTCATGGCGTCGTCCTGCTTGTTTTCGGCGGAGGCAAACAATTCATCCATTGATGGAACAGTAATTGTGTATTGCTGTGTCTTTGCGGATTTTGGTCCGCTTACGTTATCGTTGTCGAAGACTTCGAGGTAATAAGAAAGAACCTCGCCTTCCGCTAAAACTAGAGGGGTGAGATCCCAAACAAAATAAACTTCCTGCTCTTTCTGTTTGGGAGAAATGGTTATTGGAACAGGAGTAAATTCGTCGGATGTTTTCCGGTATTTGGAGGCGGCGAGTCTGTAATTAAGAGTCATCTTGGTGAAACCGTAATCATCGCTGATTTTTGAGACAAGAGAAATTTTATTATCCTTTCCAAGTTTTACATTGTCGTTGGGAGAAACCATTTCGATTGACGGGGCTGAGTCCGGAATAATTTTAATAGAGTAGCTAATCGGGTTGATATTCGAAAAACCTTGAATATCAGTAATGGACATTTGATAATTAGCTTCCTTCTTTACCGAAAAGCTACAGACTGCTCTCGTTCCAAGCGGTTCCATCTTTTGAAAAGTGCTGTCGCCAAAATTTATAATTGCTTTCGAAAGCTCGCGCGAAGATGTTAAAGATATTTTTACCGTCGAGCCGAGCAAAGCTGTAATGTTTCCGTTATCCTGAAGTAACTGTTCCGGCAGCTGGGAATATGAAGGAGAAATTACTTTTACTTCAAAGCTAGTTATAAAAGGCCGGTTGATTACCGAGATTTTATACGACTCACTCTTAATCCCTTCGGCAGAAGCATAATATTCAAAACTGCTTTTTACGGCAACAGCTTCAAAAGTAAACGCGCCTGTCGAATCGGCATGCAAAGTCTTCTCCGAAAAATCCGTCTGCTCTTCGGCCTTGGTTAAAAAAGAAATATCTTTTGGAGCGTTGCCGATGACTTTGATTCTTATCCGTACGTTATCGCCTTTTGTGATCTCCGCGTTTCCCGGCGTTATCTCGAAAATAAATTTTTGAGGCGGCGTAAAACTTTTCCCGTAATTGAAAATACGGAACGACGCATAGCTTAATCCCGGTACAGTAACGAAAAGCAAAATTGTAACTAAAATGGAAGCGAGGGCAATGCGAAGAAATTTTTTTGTCGACGTAAAATTTATTACAGAGGAGAAATTATAATTTTTTGTTTTCCCAAATACGCGCTGAAAAGCAGCTTCAATTAATTGTGAAGAATAATTATTCTGCGTGAGCGATACGAGCTGAAGAGCGTTCAATAATTCGTCTTTAATTTCAGGGAAAGCGTTGCCTACTTTCTCTGCGGCCGCGAAACTATCCGGTTTAGAAAATACTCCGTAAGATTTTAGAACCGGCAGCAGAATGAGCTTTATAAATGAAAGCGAGGAGACAATCAACAAAAGGTAAAACATGATTCCACGCACGAAGAAATTATTTTCTCCTACAGCTTCGATGATGCTGAACAAAATCAATGCAGCGCTTACTAAGGGAATGAAAATGTACAATCCCTTAAGCGAGTCTCTTCTATGTTCTTTAACAATTACCGAAGAGAGTCGTTTCTGTATTTCGTGTAGGTTATTCTGCTGCATAAAATTTTGTTGTTCTCTTTTTTACGCCGATGCCGCAATTCATTCGCAAAATTTAATTCATTAATGCCCAAACAACCAAGTTTGTTCCAAATTTAAGAGCTTCTTCGCGTTTCTCCGGAGGGTCATTATGAACTTCCGGATCGTCCCATCCGTCGCTCGGATTGCTTTCGTAAGTATAATACAAACAAAGCCGACCGTTGACAAATATTCCGAAACCCTGCGGAGGTTTTCCATTGTGCTCGTGGGTCTTCGGCGGACCTTTTGGAAAATCGTAGAAGCAATGATACATTCCGTAGCTAAACGGAAGTTCGGTTAAGTCTTTATCCGGAAAAACTTTTTTAATTTCGCGCCTGAAAGATTTATCCAACCCGTAATCGTCGTCGACGTAAAGAAATCCGCCGTTCTCCAAATAAGTTCTTAGTTTTTTCGCGTCGGAATCCGAAAAGACTACATTGCCGTGACCCGTCATGAATAAAAACGGGTAGGCAAAAATATTTCCGGTGGAAAGATCCACAAATTCGTAAACCGGATCTGTTTTAATATTCGTATTCTGAGCCACGAATTTCAAAAGATTGATTTCCTCAGTCTGTCCGTTGTACCAATCGCTGCC
>DAIEQA010000044.1:0-14486 GCA_027348115.1 Ignavibacteriales bacterium | reverse complement strand
TAGGATTAATGTGCATTGAAATTTTCGGATACAAAAATAAATCTGCAAAAGATTATGCTGTAAATCTTGGTCTTGCAATGCAGCTGACAAATATTTTAAGAGATGTTAAAAAGGATTCTGAGAACGGAAGAATTTATCTGCCACAGCAGGATTTAAAAATCTATGGATATTCCGAACATGATTTACTGAGTGGTCTATATAACGATAATTTTATTTCCTTGATGAAGAATGAGGCAAACCGCGCCGAACAACTTTTTGCTAAGGCGAACAACGCTCTTGATATGGACGATAAAAGAGCCATGTTTCCCGCACGAGCGATGCAGCACATCTATCATAAATTGTTGACTAAACTCGAAACCGAAAACTTTGACGTCTTCAATAAAAAAATAAAAGTCGGGAATATTGAAAAAGTCGCTATCTCGCTTGGCGTTTGGGCAAAGTACAGCCTTGTCTATTGATGAAAAAAGTTATAGTTGTCGGCGGGGGAATAGCCGGATTAACCGCGGCAGTTTATCTTTCTGAAAAAGGAATTGAAGTAACCTTACTCGAAGCTTCGCCAAAACTCGGCGGAAGAACCTACTCGCTTTACAACGAAAAGATAAATGATGCTTACGATAACGGCCAGCACATTCTGATGGGCTGTTATGATGAGACAATCCGTTTGCTAAAAAAAATAGACTCCTACGATAAAATTCAAACGCAGCCTTCGCTGGAAATAAATTTTATCATGCGCGACGGAAGTTCTTATAAACTAAAATCCTTTTCGAAAGGTTATCCGCTGAATCTTCTCGTCGCTATCCTAAATTTTAAGTTGTTAAAATTTTCGGAACGTTTAAGGATTGTGGATTTCTTTCTCGATCTAATGTGCTGCTATGAAGAAGATTTAACTAATGTAACTGTCTCTGAATGGCTTAGGTCAAAGAAACAAAGTGAGAATGCCGTAAAAAGTTTTTGGGAAGTGTTGATTGTCGGTGCTCTTAACGCAAAAGCTGAACATACATCTGCATCAGTTTTTGCCGGAATACTTAAAAGAATTTTTTTGGAAGGGAATTTTGCTGCGACAATTCTTATCCCAAAGACAAATCTTTCCGAACTATTTTGTTTGCCATCGGGGGAGTATATTAAATCCAGGAATGGCAGCATACACTTATCTCAAAAAGTAATTTCACTTGCAACCGATGGCGACTTTATCTCTGGGCTTGAGACAGCTAAAAACGAGTATGGTGGCTTCGATGCATTGGTTTTTGCAATTCCTTCCCATGCCCTGGATAAAATAAAATTTAAAAACTCGGAATCTTCACTGCCGGATATGAAATTAAATTATTCTCCAATAGTGAATGTCCATTTATGGTTGGATCAAAATCCATTTACGGATAGTTTTTACGGGTTAATCGGTTCGGATGTGCACTGGCTGTTCAATCATGGCAGCTATATTTCGTTGACTTCAAGTGCGGCGGAACATCTTATTGCACTTGAAAGTAACGAGATAGTTGGACATTTTTGTTCGGAACTGGAAAATTATTTTCATATATTGTTAAAAGAATCGGTGACCGATTCAATAGTTATCAAAGAAAAACGGGCAACGTTTGTTCCCGATATCGCATCAAACGATATAAGAAAAAATTTTTATTCGCCGTTCAAAAATTTATTTTTTGCCGGCGATTGGACGTCGACGGGTTTGCCATCGACAATTGAAAGTGCTGCGCTAAGCGGCAGGTTAGTCGCTGAACAACTCATTTCTTTCCTTTCGAAATAAGAATCAAAAATTTTCGAGAGTGAAAAGGAATATTGAATATAAATACTGCTACAAACTAACCGGAGGAGGTTATGTCATTATTAAAACAAAAACTTAGTGAAAAAATCTTAGCTGAAAGACCGCGTACCGAAAAGTTGTTAAAAGAATACGGCAACGTTAAGGTTGATGAGGTTACTATTTCTCAAGTTATCGGCGGGATGCGTGATATAAAAAGCCTTGTTACGGATATATCGTATCTCGATCCGTTTGAAGGGATCAGGTTTAGGAGTTTTACTATTCCGGAGGTTTTGGAAAAACTTCCCAAGGTACCGGGGAAGGAAATGCCATATGTTGAAGGATTCTTTTACCTTTTACTCACCGGTGACATTCCAACCGAAGCCGAAGTTAAGGATGTTCACCAGGAATTCAACCAGCGCAAAGAAGTTCCTAAGTATGTTTTCGATCTTATCCGTGCCATGCCGATTGATTCTCATCCGATGACAATGTTTGCAACGGCGATTATGTCCATGCAGAAGGATTCTATATTCGCTAAAAAATATCACGGATTAAAGAAAGGTGAATACTGGGACGCATATTACGAAGATGCAATGAATCTTCTTGCCAAACTTCCGGAGATTGCCGCTTTTATTTACAGATTGAAGTACCGCGATGGAAAAATAATTCCAGGCGATGCCTCTCTTGATTTCGGCGGTAACTTTGCTCATATGATGGGCATCAATGCGCCGTACGATGATATTTCCCGCTTGTATTTTATTCTTCACAGCGATCACGAAAGTGGCAATGTGAGCGCGCATACCGGTCACCTTGTAGCCAGCGCCTTATCCGATATGTATTACGCTATTAGCGCAATGCTGAACGGATTAGCCGGCCCGCTTCATGGTTTGGCAAATGAAGAAGTTCTTCGCTGGCTCCACGGCGTATTCAACGATATGGGCGGCAAAGTTCCTACTGAAGCAGAAATGAAAAAATTTGTTTACGATACATTGGACAGCGGCCACGTTATCCCGGGATTCGGTCATGCAGTGCTGCGCAAAACAGATCCTCGATATATGGCGCAAAGAGAATTCTGTTTAAAGCATTTGCCGGAAGATCCGTTGTTTAAGTATGTCGATCTTCTCTTTAAAGTAGTTCCGCCGATTCTACTGGAAAAAGGCAAAGCTAAAAATCCATGGCCGAATGTCGACGCTCAATCCGGCGTAATTCAATGGTACTACGGCGTAAAGGAATATGAGTTTTATACCGTTCTCTTTGGCGTAGGCCGCGCTCTTGGTGTTTGCTCGAATATTATTTGGGGAAGAGCTTTAGGTTATCCGCTTGAAAGACCGAAATCTCTTACAACAAAAATGCTTGAGGATATTGCATTAGGGAAAAAATAATTATTCCTTAGTAGAGATTAAGCCCTCGTAGTTGCGAGGGCTTTTTTATATGACGGCCTATATTTCAAAATAAAATTTTTTTCATTTCATGGATACAAAAAAAATCATTCTTGCCTTTGCCATTGCTCTTGCTTTTGTAGCTCTCGTATTTACTTCGGCATATTTTTACGTTAAGAGCGAACACAACGCGAGAAAAATTCCGATCATTATTACCGAGAATGAAAGACGGATTTATTCCCCTCCTATACCGGATACACTAGATTTTTGCGGCGAACAAGTTCCTCTTCAGGATTTTGACGTAAAGGAAAGATTCGATCGAGAGTTTCTTGTCAACACATATTGGCATTCAGCAATGCTGCTATACATCAAACGCGCAAACAGGTGGTTCCAGATCATCGAGCCGATATTAAAAGAGAATGGAATACCTGATGATTTTAAATATATGGCAGTCGCGGAAAGCGGTTTGACAAACGCGGTTTCGCCCGACGGCGCTGCCGGATTTTGGCAGCTAATGGCGCCCGCGGCAAAAAAATATAATCTCGAAATTGACGATGAGATTGACGAGAGATACAATGTTGAAAAAGCTACTCAGGCTGCATGCGATTATTTGAAGGAAGCTCATTCAAAATTCAAGAGTTGGACTTTAACCGCTGCCTCGTACAATAACGGCATGAACGGCATCGAAAGACAAATTAACCGAGAGCAAACTAAGAATTATTATAATATGTATTTGAACGAAGAAACTTCGAGGTTTGTTGCAAGGATTGTAACAATCAAAGCGATATTTAAAAACCCACACAAATACGGATTTTATTTCTCGCAGAACGATCTCTATCCTAATTTTGAAACCTACAGTTTGAAAGTGAATTATTCAATAAAAGATCTTGCGGAATTTGCTAAGGAATATGAGATCAATTATAAAATTTTGAAAATCTTCAATCCTTGGCTTAGGGATAACTATCTTAAGAACAAGCTTAAGAAAACTTATTACATAAAAATTCCCAAAGCCGGGGAAATAAAGATGATACCGGAATAAATCTGCAAAAAATTTTTCTACAGCTTCAAATTCCTTGTTATGAATTGCGAATTTTTATTTATCTTTGACAAACGAAATGTCCAACCAATCTTTTTTCATAAATGCCTATCAAGAAAAAAGTAAAGTATATTTTTGTAACAGGTGGTGTAGTATCATCACTAGGAAAAGGAATCACCGCTTCATCCATCGGATTATTGTTAAAACTTCGCGGATACAGCGTAACAATTCAAAAATTTGATCCTTATATAAACGTCGACCCTGGAACAATGAATCCGTTTCAGCACGGTGAAGTTTATGTAACGGACGACGGAGCCGAGACCGATCTCGATCTTGGTCATTACGAACGTTTTCTTGACGTCGATATGTCGAGAGCAAATAATACAACTACCGGCCAGGTTTATTACGAGGTTATTACAAAAGAAAGAAGAGGCGATTATCTCGGCGCAACAGTTCAGGTTATTCCTCATATTACCGATGAAATTAAAAAACGGATGAAAGCTTTAGGCGACAGCGGTAAGTATGATATTGTAATTACCGAAATCGGCGGAACAGTTGGCGATATCGAAAGCCTTCCTTTTATAGAAGCGATGAGACAAATAATGCTGGAGATGGGAAGAAAGAACGCGATAAGCGTTCATGTTACGCTTGTACCGTTTATCACTTCCGCCGGTGAAATGAAAACCAAACCCACGCAGCACAGCGTTAAAAATTTATTAGAGCTTGGAATTCAGCCGAACTTTCTGGTTTGCCGTTCCGAAGAAAAGCTTTCAAAAGATATTCGCGAAAAGATTGCTCTGTTTACAAACGTCAGAAAGGAAGCGGTTATTTCCGCTTATGATTGTTCTACTATTTATGAAGTCCCGCTTGTATTATATGAACAGGATTTTGACCAAATAATTTTGGACAAACTGAAATTGCCGGAGCTACATCTTAAACTGGAAGAGTGGCAAAAATTTGTAGACATAATTAAAAATCCCGCCGGTTTGGTTAAGATTGCAATAACCGGAAAGTACATAGAAAATAAGGATGCGTATAAAAGTATATCCGAAGCGTTCATTCATGCAGGCGCGGAAAATAATGTAAAGGTAACTACGGAATTTGTGAGCAGCGAACTGGTAGAAGAAAAAGGGGCCGAGGTAGTTTTAAAAGGATTTGACGGAATACTGATTCCAGGCGGATTTGGTGAAAGAGGAATTGAAGGAAAAATCCAGGCAATCACTTATGCAAGAGTAAATAAGATTCCGTTTTTCGGTATTTGTCTCGGACTTCAATGCGCGGTTATTGAATATGCAAGGAATGTTTGCGGAATCAAAAAAGCAAACAGCCAGGAATTTATTAAGAACGTTTGGAATGTAATTCATATAATGCCAGAACAACTTAAGGTGAAAACCAAAGGCGCCACGATGCGTCTTGGCGCATATCCGTGTATTCTTAAACGCGGTACAAAATCTTTTGAAGCGTATCGCAAACCGAAAATATCCGAAAGACACCGGCACCGTTACGAAGTGAACAATAAATTCAGAGCCGAGCTGGAAGAGCACGGAATGATTATCAGCGGTTCTTCTCCCGACGAAAAATTGGTTGAGATGATTGAACTTGCCGATCATCCGTGGTTTGTAGGATGCCAGTTTCACCCTGAATTAAAATCGCGGGCTACAAAAGCGCATCCGCTGTTTCGCGAATTTGTAAAAGCCGCTGTTCAATACTCACAAGGGAAAAATCAAAATTGAAAACAAAATATTCGTTGCTGATTTTATTTTTATTCTCTTCATCTTTATTCTGCCAGCCGCAAATACAAAGTCTTCTTCGCCAGGGAATGAACCAAGCATATAATTTGGAATTAACCGCTGCGGAAAAAACTTTTGATAAAATTATTGTTCTGCGCCCTCATTCTCCCTTAGGATATTACAGTATCGCTAAAATTCATTTCTGGAAATTCCTCGGGTCCAAAAAGCAAAATGAATACAACGATTTTATAAAATTTGCCAACCAGGCCCAAGAACGGATCGATACTACATTGAGAAAGAACGAGAAGGATATACAGACAATGTATATCGCCGGCAATCTTGCCTTGTTTAGAGCGATGGCTCAGGCTACTAACAATTCTTCGGTGGATGCGTTCTGGTCGAGCAAAAAAGCTGTGGGTTATTTCAACGATGTGCTCGATCTAAATCCTAAATTCTATGATGCGTATTTAGGACTCGGATTATTCGATTACGCGATGAGCTTTGTCCCGGATTTTCTGAAATGGGCAGTAAATCTAACTGGACTTACATCCGATAAAGAAAGAGGATTCAGATATATTAAATTGGCTTACAGAAAGGGAACAGAAGATAAAACCGAAGCCGCGTTTCATCTCTCTAAAATCTATTCTGATTACCTTGCCGATTACGATAGCGCTTTTACCTTGATTAAACCTTTGATGGAAAGGTATCCGAATAATATTTTGTTCAACTACCAGTATGCTGTTACGCTTATTAAAGATAAGCAGCTTGATAAAGCTCTTATTGTATTGAATAAAATAATCGGCGCTAAAAATAAAAATCTTCCGCAGACAACGGCACTCGCTATTTTTAGAAAAGGGCAAATCTATTTTAGGACGAATCAATTCAAAGCGGCAATTAAGCAGTATACAATGTTCATCGATACTACAAAGGAGTTGGATTATAAAGGCATCGCTGCAATGAACACGGCGCTAAGTTATAAGTTTTTGGGAGACGATGCCGACTTTAAAAAATTTCTGTCTCTCGCTAAAAACGGCAACCAGGATATTTTTGATGATTCATACGCAAAGCAAAAGAGCGAAAAGTACCTTAACGGTGGAATCTCCAACACCGAGCTCAAACTTGTTAAACTGAAAAATTTTTTAGATGCAGGTAAAGATAAAATTGTCTACGATAGTCTTAAGCTTGCTTTTGATAAAATTGCGAACCCAATCGATAAGGAAGTTGCGTATGCGTATTTTGCGGAAGCCGCGGTTAATCTTAAAAAATTTCCGGAAGCGGAGTACGCTGCCGATCAAATATCCACGATGAAAATTACCGGAGATAAATGGGTGATTCCAACTGCCTATCTTGTAAAAGCCCGCATCAAATATTGGAAGAGCGATAGAGTTAAAGCTAAAGAATTTTTAAAAGTTGCCGAAGAGAATAATAATTATGAATTCAAGGATAATATCCAGGCTCAGATTGAATGGCTAAAGAGGCGTCTTATCAAAAAATAATTGCTTGCTTGGCAAAAAACCTTACGTTTTCGCCTCGTTTTAATTGATTATTTATCCTCATTTAGATAATTTTTTCAACCAAAATTTGTGATCTATGTTCAAAATTGCTGTTTTTGTTTCGGGCAGGGGTTCTAATCTTAAAGCAATTTTTGATGTTGGCTTGACCGCAAATATTCAAATTTGTGCGGTCGTTAGCGATAAAATAGAATGCGGCGCGGTCGAGTTTGCAAATATGAATGGCATCCCCGTTTTTTTTGCCGGCAAAAACGATGTTGAATTTTTCAGTTACGAAAGTCTAGCATTAGAACTGAAAAAAATGAATATAGATCTTATTGTGCTTGCGGGATTTCTCAAGAAGATTCCCGATAATTTCATCGATGAATTCGAAAACAAAATTATAAATATTCATCCTGCTCTCCTTCCATCGTTTGGAGGAAAAGGAATGTATGGCTTGAATGTTCATAAAGCAGTTTACGAGTCATCGGCTAAAGTTTCCGGCGCAACGGTTCATTTCGTGGATAAAATTTATGACCACGGAAAAATTATTGCGCAGAGAACCGTCGATATTTCCGATGTAAAGGGACCGGAAGAAATTGCGGAAAGAGTTTTAAGAATCGAACATGAAATATTGCCTTTTGTCGTGGTTAAATTTGCAGAGCAAAAAATTTTGGTTGATGGGAATCGTGTAACAATTTTGTAAATAAACGGACGGAGTGTGTGAAGAAATTTGCCTTAATCAGTGTATCTGATAAGACCAGCATAGTTGAATTTGCCAAAGAATTAAATCAACTCGGTTACCAAATACTTGCTACCGGAAATACCTTTAAGCTTCTCGAACAGAATCAAATTGGATGTATCGAGATAAGAGATTTTACAGGGTTCCCCGAAATATTTTCAGGTAGAGTTAAAACTTTGCACCCAAAAATTTTCGGCGGAATTCTGATGAGGAGAAACAATCCTCAAGATCAAAAAGAAGCCGGAGAGAATGGAATCTTTCCTATCGACATAGTTTGTGTTAATCTTTATCCTTTCCCTCAAGTAGTAAACCGGCAGGATATTTCTCTTGAAGAAAAAATTGAGAACATAGATATAGGCGGGCCGAGTTTAATTCGCGCCTCGGCTAAAAATTACGAGCATATTTCGGTTTTGACCGATCCTTCTCAGTACAGCGATTTTCTTGCCGAACTGAAAACGGGAACTGTTAGTGAATCGACTCGCGTCAAACTTGCTTACGCCGCTTTCAGTTATACTTCTTACTACGACACGTTGATAGCGAATTATTTCGAGAAGGAATTTAAACAGCCAAAAACTTCGATTCGGTTGAACTACAAAGCATCGTTCGATCTTCGTTACGGAGAAAATCCGCATCAGAAAGCATATTTGTTCGGCGACTTTGAAAAATATTTCGGCATACTTCACGGCAAAGAATTGTCGTACAACAATCTTGTAGATTTAGCGGCGGCTGTGGAACTTGTAAACGATTTAACGGGCGACGCATGTGTGATTATAAAGCACACAAATCCTTGCGGCGCCGCGATTGGCAAAAATGTTCTTGAAGCTTACGAACGAGCTCTTTCGTGCGATCCTGTTTCAGCATTCGGCGGAATAGTCGCGTTCAATAAGGAAGTTGACGAGAAGACAGCGGAAAAATTAAATGAGATTTTCCTGGAAATTGTCTGTGCGCCTTCTTATTCGGCAAAAGCGCTGGAGCTGTTGAAAATAAAGAAGAACAGAAGAATTGTTTCGATAAAAAATTTCCCGGACAAAGATGAACCGATGATTAAATCAATCCCGGGCGGATTGCTCGTGCAGGACAAAGATAATTCCAACGTATATGATTTATTATTCAAGCTTGTTACAAGCAGAAAATATTCCAATGAGGAACTGGAAGATCTAAAGTTTGCATGGATAATCTGTAAGCATACAAAATCCAACGCAATAGTTTATGTGAAAGACAAAAAAGCTATCGGCGTTGGCGCGGGTCAAATGTCGAGGGTCGATTCGGCAATCATAGCCGCATCAAAGGCAAAGCAATTTGGCCACGATTTAACCGGTGCGGTTGCGGCTTCCGATGCGTTTTTCCCGTTCCCGGACGCGCTGCTTGAAATTATATCTCAAGGAATTAAAGCGGTTGTTCAGCCGGGCGGCTCTGTTCGCGACGATGAAGTTGTTGCCGCCGCAAATGAAAAAAATATTACAATGGTATTTACCGGAATTAGAAATTTTAAACATTAAGAGGCAGCATGGGAATTTGGGATTTATTTTCAAACGATGTAGCAATTGATCTTGGTACGGCAAACACGCTGATTTATATCAAGGGTAAAGGAATCGTTTTGAATGAACCATCTATAGTAGCATTCGATAGAAATACAAAAAAAATAATTGAACTTGGAAATAAAGCTAAAGAAATGCAGGGCCGCGAGCACCGGGAAATTCGAGTGACTCGACCGATGAGAGACGGTGTAATAGCGGATTTTGAAATTGCCGAAGGAATGATTCGTGCGTTTATTAAAAAAGTTACTCCTAATGCAATCGCGAGTAAAAGAATTGTGATTGCCGTTCCAAGCGGTGTAACCGAAGTTGAAAAAAGAGCCGTTCGTGATGCAGCCGAACATGCAGGCGCCAAAGAAGTACATTTAATTGCCGAGCCGATGTCCGCCGCTATCGGGATCGGAGTTGACGTTGAAGCGCCCGTCGGTAACATGATAATTGATATCGGCGGAGGTACAACAGAAATTGCGGTTATAGCGCTTGCCGGAATTGTTAATGAAGAATCGATTAGGATTGCCGGCGACGAAATGAACAACGCCATCATGCAATTCTTCAAGAAGAATTACAATCTGTTAATTGGCGAAAGAACTGGAGAGTCTATCAAATGCGAAGTAGGCAGTGCCGTTCCTTTGAAAGAGGAAGTGACTATCCAGGTTAAGGGAAGAGATCTGGTCGGTGGTATTCCCAAGACAGCTGAAGTAAGTTCCGTTGAGATAAGAGAAGCTTTGAATGAAAATATCGCACAGATAGTTGAAGCGGTTAAGCAGACACTCGAAAGAACTCCGCCTGAATTATCCGCCGATATTCTTGACAGGGGAGTTATGCTTACCGGCGGAGGTGCATTGCTTAAAGGATTGGATGAGAGAATCAGAATGGAAACAAACTTACCGGTGCATGTTGCAGACGATCCTTTGACTGCAGTTGTTCGCGGCGCCGGAAAGTCCATCGAAAACCTGAATAAATATTCAAAAGTGTTTATTCGTAAAAGAACCTACTGATGCAAAAATTCGTAAGATATGTTCTAAGCAATTTCAAAGAGTATCTTCTTTTAATAATTCTATCCGTTATCAGCTTGTCAATTCTTGCTGCAAATGAAAAACCCCAAGCAAAACGATTAAAAACTTTTGCGCTCGGAAGTTTTTCCGTTGTCGATGAATTAGTTTCATACTTAACCTACCCGTTTCGCAAAGACGATTCTATGGCCGAGCTCAAGGAAGAGAACGCGCGTTTGATGCTCGAAGTTAATAAACTTCGCAAGTATGCAATGGAAAATGACGAGTTAAAAGGAATGATCGCCTTTAAAGATACAAGCAAGTTTCCCTTAATCCCCGCTAAGGTAATTTCAAAATTAGTAACCAAGGTCCAGGGCAATTTCATTATCAATCGTGGTTCGCTGGACGATGTTAAGAAGGGAATGCCGGTGTTAAATCAAAAAGGATTAATCGGGCTTGTCTCGGAAGTGTCCGATAATTTTTCTGTGGTGAAGACGTTGGAGAATAACACTCTTAATATCGCGGTAACAATTCAAAGAACTAATGTGGACGGAATTTTAAGTTACGACGGTAATAATCTCGTGATTAAAAACGTGCCTTCTACCTATGATATCAAAGTAGGGGATAGAATAGAGACTTCGGATTTCAGTTCGTTATTCCCGCCGTCGATTCCGATCGGAGTCATACAAAGAAAAGAATCGAACGTATACGGCTTGCTGCTAAATTTATATGTTCAGCCGTTAGTAAATATTCCTTCTGTCGACGACCTATATGTAATGAAAATAATCCAAAGCAAAGAAATCAATCAATTAGAAATGAATTTGATGAAATAATTTATGTGGATTAAGTTTTTGAAACTGGTAATCTATTTCATTCCACTGGCGGTACTCCAGCTTGTAGTGGTTCCAATGATATCGGTCGAAAATATCGCCCCTGATTTAATTTTAGTAATGATTGTTTATTTTGCCGTTCGCGAAGGGCAGATTTTTGGAATGCTGACCGGTTTCATACTCGGATTTGTATTCGATTTGGTTTCCGGTGGTTTGCTTGGCGCTAACATGTTTGCATTTACAGTTTCTGCTTTTGTTGCAGGTTATTTCTACAACGAAAATAAAATGGATATAAATCTTAGCTCATACTTTTTTCTTTTAATACTTTTTATCAGCAGCCTGTTGTGTTCGTTTATCTACTCGGCTATTGCCGGCTCAACCTCCAGCTTGAACATTGTATTTTTATTTATAGAAGGCGGATTGTTCCCGGCGCTTTACACTACGCTTTTCGGCGTACCGGTTGTTGTGTTTAGTTCAAAGAAGGGAATAGCATGAACGATACCAGTTTTGGGTCGATATTCCGTAAAAGGATTTTCGGAACAGTAATATTCGGATTCATTGCCGTTTCCATTTTGCAATTGTTTAATATGCAAATTCTCGAACACCCGATCTATTCCGAAAAATCCGATGAGAACAGCGTTAAACCTATTTACCAAATGGCTCCAAGGGGAGTGTTCTACGACCGCAATCATAAAATACTTGTCGGTAATAAACCTTCTTTCACATTGAGAATTACTCCTTCACAATATGATAATAAATTAACGCCGTACCTGGAAGCTATACTCGGAGTAAGTCCCGGCTACATAGATAAAATTTTAAAACAGAATGAATCTTATTCGAAATACATTCCCCGTAAAATTGCAAAGGATGTTAATTTTAAAGTAATAGCATGGTATGAAGAGAACGCCGCGAAACTTCCGGGCGTAGATTATGTTATGGAAACTCAGCGGGATTATTCCTTCGGCGTTATGGGCGCGCATATGTTCGGTTACACTAAAGAAATTCCTTCCGAAATTTTGCAGAAGCGTAAAGGCGAATATGATATCGGCGATGAGATAGGTTTTACCGGAATTGAAAAAGCTTACGAAGATATTTTACGCGGTCAGAAGGGAATACATTATGTGCTTGTTGATTCCAAACAGAAAACGATTGGAAAATATAAAAACGGGGAACATGATTTTTCTGCAGTTAAAGGATATGATTTAACTTTGACAATAGATAAGGACGCGCAGGAAGCCGCAGAAGAAGATTTCAAAGATAAACGCGGCGCCGTCGTCGCTCTTGATCCGGCTACCGGGGAAATTTTAGCTTTTCTTAGTTCCCCCGAATATAATCTAAATGATTTTGCTACGGTTACTTCTTCGGATGTATGGAAAGAATTAAATAACAATCCCGATAAGCCGCTCTTCAACCGTGCATCTATGTCAATCTTTTCGCCGGGCTCTACTTTTAAAATGGTTTCTGCCGTGGCTGCTTTGGAAGAGGGAGTAATCGATACAAATTTTCATGTAACATGCGGCGGAGGATTGCAGTTCGGCGATCGATTTTTTAAATGTCTTCATGTGCACGGCACAGTAAACGTTACGCAGGCAATCGAGCATTCATGTAATACATTCTTCTACCAATTGATTCTAAAAATTGGACTGGACCGCTGGACTAAGTATGCGCGCAAGTTCGGCTTCGGTGTAAAAACCGGCATTGATATTGGAGAAGAAGCAGGAGGACTTGTACCTTCAACTGCATATTATGATAAAGTTTTTGGGAAGGGAAGATGGAGTAAAGGATTGCTTGTAAGTCTTGGAATAGGTCAGGGCGAACTAAGCGTAACTCCGCTACAATTGGCGCAATACGCTGCCTTGCTCGCTAATTACGGAAAATCTGCAAAGCCGCATTTCTTAAAAGGTTATACTGATACGCAAACTAATCAGTACGTTGAAATTAAACCCCGGTATTTTGATAACGGTATTAGCAAAAAAACTTATGATATAGTCCGTCATGCAATGTACTTGGTAGTTAACGGTTCGGGAACGGCAACAAATATAAAATCCGACAAGCTGCAGATAGCCGGCAAAACCGGGACAGCGCAAAATCCTCATGGTAAAGATCACGCTGTGTTTGTTGGCTTTGCGCCGTATGATAATCCTAAGATTGCAGTTGCGGTGATTATGGAAAACGCGGGATTCGGAAGTGTAGCCGCGGCGCCGATTGCAAGAGATGTAATAAAAGCTTATTTGGAAAAAGATAAAAAAGAAGACGACGCTAATAAAATCATAGCCGGTGTAATTCCGCCGAAGGAGAATGCAAAACTTGCGAATTAGTTACAAGCTGCAAGACAGATTTGATTTCGCGATTTTTCTGCCGATGATTTTTTTAATTGTTGCCGGGTTACTTGCAATTTACAGCTCAACTGTTCATCACCCAACGGCGCACGGAAATTTTCAGAAGCAACTTTACTGGGCAATATTCTCACTTGTCATTTTTTTTATTATTTATTCGTTGCCTCAGCAAACATTTAAAATGTTCGCCGTGGCGTTTTATGCTGGCACCGTATTTTTTCTTGTAGCTGTTTTGGTTATGGGTAAAACGGTTTACGGTTCTAAGAGCTGGTTTGGAATCGGCTCGATCGGTTTTCAACCTTCCGAATTTGCCAAACTCGGAACCATTCTTTTGCTTTCCTATTGGTTGACTTATAAAAATAGAGACATCAACAATTTAAAAGATATCGGCGTTGCTTTGCTTATCGGTCTTGTTCCGATAGCTCTTATAGCTTTGGAACCCGATACGGGAACTGCGATAATTTTTGTAATCATCACAATCGCGCTTATTTTTTGGAGCGGTATAAGTTTGTTTGGATTATTCGTTGTGCTTTCGCCCGGAATAATAATTGTCTCATCCTTATTTGGCATCTGGGTTTTTTTGGCGGCAATGCTGTTTGTAGTTGCTACGCTTTTCTTTTTCAAAAGAGATTTGTTCAACAGCGTTACAATTTTAATTATTAATCT
>DAIEQA010000178.1:0-4057 GCA_027348115.1 Ignavibacteriales bacterium | reverse complement strand
GGTGTCCCATCATCGGGTTGTTTTCATGAAGTTTATCTGCGCGTTCATTTAAAGCTTCTAGAGAAATGCCTAAGCTTGCGGCTAATTTTTCTCTTTCGTCCTGTCTTGTTGTAACGAACTCGTGAAGCGGGGGATCGAGAGTTCTAATTGTTACTCCGTAACCGTCCATCGCTTCAATAGTTCCTTTCATATCGGCTTTAACGTGCGGGAATAATTCGTTAACCGCATTGATTCTTTCTTCTTCGGTGGAGGAAAGAATCATCTTACGAAGTTTGAACAACGGCTCTTCGGAATTTTTTCCGTAGAACATGTGCTCTGTTCTGAAGAGACCGATACCTTCCGCACCGAATGCGCGTGCGCGTGCCGCGTCATCCGGTGTATCTGCGTTGGCTCTTACTTTTAATTTTCTAACCTTATCGCAGATAGACATGAATGCCTGGAAGTCCGGATTTTCTTCCGCAGCTTTAATCATCGGAAGTTGGCCCTGGTAAACAGTGCCTTTAGAACCGTTCAATGTAAGGAAATCGCCTTCGCGAACTGTTACACCGCCGACAGTAAAATATTTTTCGGGATAATTTATTTTAATTGAGCCGGCGCCAACGATGCAGCATTTGCCCCAACCGCGGGCAACTAATGCAGCGTGGGAGGTCATACCGCCGCGGCCGGTTAAAATTGCCTGTGCGGCGCGCATACCTTCAATGTCTTCCGGATTTGTTTCTTCGCGAACAAGAATAACTTTCTTTCCTTCTTTAGCCCAAGCAACGGCATCGACAGCGGAAAAAACAACTTGACCGCTTGCGCCGCCGGGACCTGCCGGTAATCCTTTAGCAATTACAACTGCGGCTTTTTCTGCCATAGGATCGATAATTGGGTGGAGAAGTTCATCTAACTGTGAGGGCTGAACTCTCATTACGGCTTCTTCGGCAGTGATTAATTTTTCTTTGTACATATCAACAGCCATCTTTACTGCGGCAGGACCGTTCCTTTTACCTACGCGGCACTGAAGCATATAAAGTCTGCCTTCCTGAATTGTGAACTCGATATCGAGCATATCATGATAATGCTTTTCAAGCAAGTTCTGAATTTTATTGAGTTGTTTATATGTAGGGGGCATACCGGTTTCGAGGGACGGGAGATGCTCGGTATGTTCGCTCTTGCCAACTTCGTTGATCGGGTTCGGTGTTCTGATGCCTGCAACAACGTCTTCGCCTTGAGCGTTCGGCAGCCATTCGCCGTAGAAATAATTTTGACCGGTAGCGGGGTTACGTGTGAAAGCAACGCCGGTAGCCGAAGTATCGCCCATATTTCCGAATACCATCGATTGAACGTTTACTGCGGTTCCCCAATCGTCCGGTATATTTTCAAATTTTCTGTAGGCAATAGCGCGTTTGCCCATCCAGCTTTGGAATACGGCTGCAACTGCACCCCACATTTGATCCATCGGGTTTTCCGGGAAAGGTTTGCCGAGAACTTCCTGAACTTTAGCTTTATAGATTTCGATAAGTTCTTTTAGATCATCTGCGGTTAAATCGGTATCGTTATGAACGCCGCGTGCCTCTTTCATTTTATGTAATTCTCTTTCAAGCTGCTGGCGAACACCCTGGCCTTCTGCCGGTTCAATGCCTGCTGCTTTTTCCATAACTACATCGGAATACATTTGGATTAAGCGGCGATGAGAATCGTAAACGAAACGCGGGTTGCCTGTTTTTGCAATCAACGCTTCGCGCGTAATGTTGTTAAGTCCGACGTTAAGAATTGTTTCCATCATACCGGGCATAGAAGCGCGGGCGCCGGAACGAACCGAAACGAGCAAAGGATTTTTGGAATCGCCAAACTTAGCGCCCATTTCCTTTTCTACTTTTGCCAATGCGGCTTTAACTTGCTGTTCAAGTTCCTTAGGATACTTCTTATTGTTCTTGTAGTAAGCGGTGCATACTTCGGTTGTAATTGTAAAGCCGGCCGGTACCGGTAAACCGATGTTAACCATTTCGGCAAGGTTAGCTCCTTTTCCGCCAAGGAGTTCTTTCATGTCAGCTTTTCCTTCAGCACGTTTTCCGCCGAAATAATAAACATACTTCTTTGTTGCTTTAGCCATTTAACATTCCTCCGATAAATGTTTGTTCGTTGTGTCTTTTGTTAATTAATTGATTTAATAATTAGTTCGTTAAATTTTTCTTGATCGTCCAGCTTGAGATCTATTTTCAAAAAATAGATGTCAATGTCGTCCAACTCTTTGGAAAAATTGGTGAGCTTAACTGCATCCTTCTGCGTTGTAAGCACCGAGTAAGAGTTTGTATCGTAAAATTGTTTCCTGATTTTCTGCACTTCTTTTGAAGAATAATTTTTATGATCCGGGAAAATCATCTTGTTCGTGATATCGATGCTGTTTTTCTCCAATACTCTCAAGAACGATTGCGGTTTTGCAATTCCGCATACAACCAAACTTTTCTGCCCTTGAAACTCCTTGATATTGAAAGGAGTGTGGCGCTTTACGTCGTAAATTCCTTTCTCTTCGTAGAAGCCGGTGAAGACTTCTTTACCGGCGAAATATTTTTTCAGTTTCTCCGGAATCTCCGTTTTTTCGGAGAATTTTCGGTTTATAATAATTATGTCCGAACGATTCAAAGAGCTGAACGGCTCGCGCATTAAACCAAGCGGCAGCGACTTTTGTTCTATTTGTCCAACTTTATTTAGAAACCGCTGGTCGAATATTACAATATTCAAATCGCGGTAAATCCATCTGTGCTGAAACGCGTCGTCCAGGAGAATAGTATCCACGCCGGTATCGCTAATCAATTTTCTCGCGCCGTCAACCCGCCGTTCCGCAACCGCCGCAGAAACTTTTAATTAGTCGGCCATGAAGTACATTTCATCACCGCATCCGTCAACTGTAGTTCTAATTTTTTCGCCGTCACTTACATAAACGTAACCAACAGATGTTCTTCCGTAACCGCGGCTTAGTATCCCGACTTTTCTATTTAAGGATTTTAGAATCTCGGTAATCATCATAACAAGCGGAGTTTTACCGGAGCCGCCGACTGTAATATTACCCACGGCTATTACAAGTGCGTCAACCTTACAAATTTTGAAAATGCCTTTGTCAAAGAGCCAATTTCTAATTTTCATTATTAAGGAATAAACAAAAATCAGCGGTGCCGATATTATCCTTAAAAAATTTAACACAGCTTTTCAGCTTCCTTCTGAAGATTATTCAAGAGCGCCTCGCACTCTTCGATCTTCTTGTTTGTTTCTTCATGACTTATACCGTCTTCGATCCAAAATGGGTCCGAATAAATTACCACGATCTTTGTGAACGGTGCCGGTATTTCAAATTTATCCCAGCTTTTCAAAACGGCTTTCTTTTTAATTCCAATGCCGACGAGGAAAAGCGGCACGTTGGTTTTTTTTGCCGTTACAACTGCACCGGCTTTCATTTTGTAAATCGGTCCGCGCGGTCCATCCGGCGTAATTGTAAGAGAGTAATTTTCCCTTATCAAATCAATCATCATGTAAAGAGCATCGTGACCGCCGGTAGAGCTTGAACCACGGACAACGTGAAAATTCCATTTCTCTAATGTTGCAGCTAGAACATCGCCGTCCTTGCTTTGACTTACGAGCGAGGCAACATTTTCGTTGCGGTGAATATACCAGCCGATAATCATTGAACCGTGCCAAAACGCCGAGACAAAATTTTTCTTTTCGGCAACAAATTTCTTTACTGTATCTCCGTTCCGGATTTCAATTCTTAGAGTTGCAAGCAAAGCTCTAACCGCAAAACTTGCGCATCTTATTCCAATATATCTAAGAACATTTCTTTGAAGTTGACTAAGCTTCATTCATCAACGCATAAATTGACTCGGCGGCTTTGTGCGAAGCGCCGGCATCACCAAGAATATCTTTCAAGCGGCCGAGTTTTTGTTTAATTGAATTATATTTAACTCTGTCATTCAGTATTGTCGAGCATTTAGCGTAAATAGTATTCTCGTTAACATCGCGCTGAATAAGCTCGTCGATTACATTTTCTTCCAACAAAATATTTGCCATAGCAATGTTGTTA
>DAIEQA010000173.1:0-15240 GCA_027348115.1 Ignavibacteriales bacterium | reverse complement strand
GCGTTACAAGTTATAAAAATCTTCATCTCGACGCGCAGGAAACCGAAAGATGGAATATGCTTCATCTCGATCAAGAACCCAAGCTGCCTTACATTTCCCAAATCACAAAAGATGAAAGCGGCGTGTTCATTGCGGCGTCGGATTATGTTCAGCTGATGAAAGATTCAATTTCAAAATGGCTGCCGGGAAGATTCCACACATTGGGCACTTTCGGTTTCGGCAGAAGCGAAGGAAGAACATCTCTACGCGACTTCTTTGAGGTGGATGCTAAGCATATTGCATACGCTACACTTTATTCATTGATGAAAGAAGGTAAAGTGAAACCGGAAGTTGTAAAGAAAGCTCAGAAAGAGCTTGGAATAAACCCGGAAAAATTAAATCCGGCTAAAGCATAAAAATAATTTTGGGAAATAAAATGATATCAGATTTTAAATTACCGCATCTTGGCGATAACATTCACTCGGCCGATGTGATCAAGGTTTTGGTGAAAGAAGGCGAAAGAGTAGAAGTTGATCAAGCTGTTGTTGAGATCGAAACGGATAAAGCAACTGTCGAAGTCCCTTCGGATATTGCCGGCGTTGTAATAAAAGTGTTTATTAAAGAAGGACAGAAAGCAAACGTAGGCGAACCGATTATTTCCGTTGAGGTTTCATCCGGAAAGGAAGCTGCAGCCGCTAAAATTGTTGAAGAAGTTAAAACAACCGGCAACGCTGCACAACCGGCGGCAGCCAAAAAATCGATCGATTCGAATAACCTTCAACCTACCACTTTCAACATGCAACCTTTCACGGGCATATACCAATTTAAAATTCCGACTCTCGGCGAAAATATTTCTACAGCTTCTATCACAAAAGTTTTGGTGAAAGCAGGCGATAAGATTAAAGCCGATCAAGTAGTTTTGGAAATTGAAACCGACAAAGCGACTATTGAAGTCCCGACGGAAGTTGGAGGCATTGTTAAGGAAGTGAAAGTTAAAGACGGCGATAAAGCCGCTGTTGGTCAGGCGGCAATTATTATTGAAACGAGCGAAGCAGTTTCCGTTGCGCCGCAACCCATGAAAGCTGAGAGACCCGTTGAACAAAAAATTGTTATAGCCGAACCGCCCTCGGCTCAAGGACCATCGGAAATAGATTTAACGCATCACATGCCCAAGGCGGTAATTGTTCCCAAAGATATTTCCAAAGTTGTTGTTCCGGCTGCGCCGTCGGTTAGAAGATTTGCGCGCGAGATCGGCGTTGATATACATCAAGTGCGCGGCACTGGTTCGCATGGAAGAATTTCTCTCGAAGATGTAAAAGCTTACGCAAAAAAAATCAACGAGCAAATTCAAAAAGGCGGATTGATAGGCGGCGGAGTTTCGATTTCAAAAGAAACATTGCCGGATTTCTCAAAGTGGGGCGAGATTGATCGCCAGCCGATGAGCAACATTCGCCGCAAAACTGCCGAGCATTTATCTTATGCGTGGGCAACTATTCCTCACGTTACGCAATTCGACAAAGCCGATATAACAGATCTCGAAAATCTACGCAAGCAGTTTGGTAAAAAAGTTGAAGTTGCCGGAGGCAAACTTACCGTTACCGGAATTTTGCTGAAGGTAATTGCTTCGGCTATGAAAGTTTTCCCGCAGTTTAATTCCAGCATCGATATGGAAAAGAGCGAGATCATCTATAAAAAATATGTTAACATAGGCGTTGCCGTTGATACCGACCGCGGATTGCTTGTCCCTGTAATTAGGGACGTTGATAAGAAGAACATTACTCAAATAAGTGTTGATCTTGCCGAAGTATCGAAGAAAGCTCGTGATAAAAAACTTTCGCTCGACGACATGGCCGGAGGTTCGTTTACAGTTTCCAATCTTGGCGGAATAGGAGGTACTTATTTTACACCCATTGTTAACTCGCCGGAAGTAGCTATACTTGGCGTATCCAAGTCTGCCTTCGAGCCGGTTTATATCGCCGGCGAATTTAAACCAAGATTAATGATGCCTCTCTCGCTTTCATATGTTCATAGAATTATAGACGGCGCCGATGCGATAAGATTTTTACGATGGGTTGTTAACGCTCTCGAAAATCCGTTCCTGCTTTCGCTCGAAGGATAAAATTTGTAGAGACGAGGTACCCGTCTAGACTTGGTCTTGCCGAGGTTTATGCCTCGTCTCTACAAAACCATTTTTCTTATATCTTCGCATTCCAAAATTTTCTTTTCATTTCCTTTCAGTACGGAATTGATCATGGCTTTTCCAATTTCCTCCAGTTTTACTACATGTGCCGAAAATAATTTTTCCAGAAGAGGATAGAGCGGCGCAAGTGCTTTGGAAATTTTGTATGCGTTTCTTAGTCCTTTGATCGGCTTTATGTAACCGGGACGAAACATATAAGCGTCTTTGAAACCCATTTTTAAAATATCGTTTTCAGTTTTTCCTTTCACACGCGCCCACATTAATCTGCCGTTCTCGGTAGAGTCAGTGCCTTCGCCGGAAACATAGCAGAAAACCATTTCGGGATTTAATTTCTGAAGTGTACGCGCAAAATTAATTGTTAAATCGTAGGTAATCTTTTTATACTCAGCTTCATTCTTGCCGATTGAGGATACGCCCGCGCAAAAATAACAAGCGTTGTAACCTGTAAGATCGGATTCAATTGCAGATAGAATTAAAAAATCCTTAAGAATTATTTCTTTTAGCTTGGCATGTTTTACACCGCACGGGTTTCTGTTAACAACAAGAACGGATTCAACATCTGGATGATTCAGACATTCGTGAAGAACGCCTTCTCCCACCATTCCGGTGGCGCCGGTAATAATCGCGTTTATTTTCATCTAAATCTGCCGGATGCTCTAATAAAACCTAAATCCACTATCTTTTTAATTTTCACCACTCAATTCCCGCTGCGGATTAATATTGATTAGTCTTTGCTTTTTCTTTCTGTAGAAGGCACCGGTTTGCTGCCCTCCGAAAAATGCCCCGACTAAAAAAATGTATGTATAAAACGCAAAACCAATTCCGCTGTAGATACGCAGAACAATTATAAAAGGAACAGGAAGATGAACCGCTAGAAACCATTGAAGAGAAAATTTCTTTACTCCGGCTCTCCAGTAACCGAAAGGAATATTGAATAGTAAAACCGTAATAGTTATTAATATTAATTTCATTTAGCCGACCTTTTTAATTTGATCCCAAAAAATTTTCAAAACCTTCCAATTTTTTGTATAAATATTAATTGAGCGTTATAATACTATCTCTACGGAATAGTTCCCTGGAGCGGAAGCTTTTCATAAATGCCTGCAATTTTCTTCTTCATTTACGCTTAAAAATATTTAAGAGATACCGCCGAAGCTGATTCAATATTACAAAAAGTGTAATATGATTTTTTTTTGCCGATTTAGAATTTCAGCCCCTTGTAATTTAAGATCACTCCTTTCAAATTAGTTTCCAATGGCGATGAGCTAAAAACATTAGTGTTGTAATATTCCAGCGCGAAGTGACTGCTGATATATTTTATTGTGGGGTCATCCACGGTTGAGTTAAACAGTTTAAATAATCCTTCGGTTGAAATACCAAAGCCGTTCGATTCTCTGCCGTTTTCGTCAAATGATTTGCCGTCACGCCGCCCGGAAATTATTATAATTGTATCGAATAGCCGGAAGATGTGTCCCCGATGTACCACAACATTTGAATTGCCTTCCAAAGCAATTAAGTTATCGCCGATGCTGATATCGCCGAATATATTTTTATACGAACTGTTTCCGTAGTCGTCACGGTTAATTAATATATCTTCCGCTTCGGCAGTAAAAGAGTATTCCAAAACATTTAAATTTTTAATCAATCCTGATGTTAATTCTAATCCGAAATCGAAAGTATAACCTAATCTTGCCGTTCTCGGAATCGGGTCGGACTGAGCCGGGTCTATATAAGAAATTTTCCTGCCGAGATTTGTTAGAGAGTATCCTAATGTAAAATCGAATTTCGGTTTGAAGAAGGAGTTTGAACCGAGTTCAAATTTGGAATCGTCGAAAAGCAGTTTTGAAATTGGCGCGGTTATCATCGCACCGAGATCGTACGCTGTTCCGGTTGCCTCATAATTTTGACCGATGTTGGAAGTAAATGATTTAATAGAAAATCCCAGATTGAATTGAAGATAATAATCGTAGCTTGCCCCAACACTAAAACAGTTAAAAGAATCGTAAGTAGAATATGAATTAAAACGAGGTGGATTACCCGGTAAGGTAATCATTCTTGTGCCGAAATCGAATTTACTATGCATGTAACCGATGCCTATTGATAGTGGTAAGCCGTCATCGCTTGTTTTGAAATTATATCCGGCCGCGGCGCTGTATGAACTAAAATTGGAAGGTATATTGAAGTAGGGCATCCAGGATGTTTTTTGCGGCATAAAGAAAACAGAAAAATTATTTTCCCTGGAAAAGTAACCTAACTGCGCCGGGTTGTAATAAAATCCGGAAGCGTCCTTTACCGGGATTGCGGCGCCGGTCCAGCCGGCTCCTAATAAAAGCGGCGATTGCTGAAATTCTAAAAACGGAACAGCTGCCTCACCTTGCGCAAAGATTGGTTTGATTAATAATATTATAAACAAAACAACGTAATACCTTTTCATTTTAGATTCCTCCCTATAGTAGAATATTTGAAAATTGAATGTATACCTGCAGAAATTCTTGTTTATAAAATAACACCTGCCGGTAAGGATTTAATCTATTTTTGTATTTCGAGTAATCTTCAAAAAGGTATTTTACAACCTGGTTAATTCATGTTTATTTATGCCCGCTTGGACTCGTCTGGAAAATATGGCTATCTTCTTTTGCCGTCAACTTATAAAATGAACACCCACTAATCAATAGATTATTTTCCCTCCTTGCACTGTAAGGAACTAATTAGGCATTTTCTTAATTTTGTATAAAGAAAGAATCTTAAATACTTTTCTTGATCTTGCTCATGCTCTTGGTCGCCGTTTCAATATTAGTTAGCGACAAGGATTATGAACAAGATTAAGAGCAAGACTTAAAATAAATTAGGAATTGAATATGTCAAAAACACAATTAGCTGTTATAGGCGGAGGTCCCGGAGGATACGCAGCGGCATTTCTTGCTGCAGATTTGGGCATGGAAGTTACGTTGATCGATCTGGAAAAAAATCCCGGCGGCGTTTGTTTGTATAGAGGATGTATTCCTTCCAAAGCGCTGCTGCATATAGCAAAGCTTATTACCGAAGCCGAAGAAGCAAAAAAATGGGGAGTCGAATTCGGCAAACCCAAAATTGATATTAATAAACTCCGCGAATTCAAAAACGGGATTGTAAATAAATTAACCGGTGGTCTCGGGCAACTTTCAAAGCAGCGCAAGGTAAATTACATCAACGGCAAAGCGACTTTTATAAATTCAAATACGCTTTCCGTTGCTAAAGCAGATGGAACAACCGAAGAAGTTGTTTATGAAAAAGCTATCCTTGCAACAGGCTCAGTTCCCGCAAAAGTTCCCGGGCTCTCAATCGATTCTCAGCGCGTGATGGATTCAACCGCGGCTTTGGAATTGAATGATGTGCCGAAAAGATTGCTTGTCATCGGTGGCGGCTATATTGGGTTAGAATTGAGTACGGTTTATGCCGCTCTCGGAAGTAAAGTAACAGTCGTGGAAATGATGCCGGGTTTACTACCTGGTACCGATCGCGATCTCGTTGCTGTTCTTGAGCGTAGAGTTAAAGCCGCGATGGAAAATGTTTTCGTCGAAACAAAAGTAATGGAGTTAAAGGAAACACCCGAAGGAATTCAAGTCCGTCTTGAGGGAAAGAATGTTGCGGAGCCGGTTCAAGCTTTTGATAAAGTTTTAATTTCGGTAGGAAGAAAACCAGTAACAACCGGGTTCGGTTTGGAAAACACAAAAGTAAAAGTGAGTGAACGCGGTTTTGTTATTGTGGATAAAACTTTAAAGACGGATGACCCAAACATTTATGCTATCGGTGATATTGTCGGAAATCCAATGTTGGCTCACAAAGCATCGGCTGAAGGAAAGGTTGCGGTTGAGGCAATACTCGGTCACAAAGTAGCTTTTGAACCGAACGCTATTCCCGCGGTTGTATTCACCGATCCCGAACTCGCATGGACCGGATTAACAGATACCGAGGCGCGGGAAAAAGGAATTAAAGTTGAAGTGGCTAAATTCCCTTGGGGTGCAAGCGGCCGCGCAACAACATTGGACCGCAACGACGGTATGACAAAATTAATTATTGAACCTGAAACCGAAAGAATTCTTGGCGTTGGAATCGTTGGAGTAGGCGCCGGCGATATGATTGCCGAAGGAACTCTAGCGATTGAAATGGGTGCGGTTGTTAAAGACCTGGAATTAACAATTCATCCGCATCCGACATTATCCGAAACAATGATGTTCGCGGCAGAATTATTCTACGGACACGCGACGGATATGTATAGACCGAAAAGGAAATAAATTTTGACCTCTCTCTGCCATTAATACAAGCAGGCGAGCTTTAGTTTCCCTCCTAAATCAGGAAGGAGATTGTTTTTGAATAACAATTCAACTCCACTGTTCACGGTGGAGTTGAAATCATCCCAATATTTTTCAATAGATAAATTGGATTTTCATTATTACGTTAAGGACAGTAATGATAAGGAGTGGGAATTATAAAAACGAAATTAATTTTTTTATTTCTTTTATTAGTTTCATTCCAACTTTTTGCACAAATCAATTTGTCAAAAGTTTCTGTTGATGTTGGTTTGATTAGCAACCCTCAAAACGAAGTCGGGAATAAAGGTAAAAGTTACAGTTTGTACCCGGAGCTGCATTTGGGCGGCAATTTATTTACCGAGTATTTTCAATGGGATGCATACTTGGGGTTACTGGAATGATGGGGTTAAAGAACCGTTCAAAATTATGGATGCAGCTACCTATTCTTTAAGCGGAAATTTGATTGGTTCCAGGATTTATTTTTACCCGCAGAATGTAATCGACGAATTTATTCTTCCGTTTAAATTTGGTGTGGGGTTGTCATACCATTTTATGAAGTCTCATTATGTCGGTGGTATAGATTATGCCGGCAACCATAGGGATGACAGTTATGCCAGGTTTGTTACATTTGATCTATCTGTTGGAGCTGACATAAATATAATCGAAGCATTGAGTTTTGGGCTTGAGGGCGATTTGTATTTCCCATCCAAACCCGTTAATGATTTTTACGACATTACTTCCTTGTCGTCTATTAAGTTAGGACTCACTTATAATTTTTGATTTTTTCCCGGTGGTGTGCGTCATTGAATAATCTTCATTATGTTAGTGCCTAAGTATTTCAATATTCCCGGACGAACAAAATAATGAAAATGATATACCTCTTTGCGGTTCTTCTTTTCTTTTCGGTTGAGACCCCAGCGCAAAATTTTAATTGGGTCCGTCACGATTCGCTTGTTAAAGCCGGTATAAATCAAATCTACGGAATCGAATTCGATAAAGCCGAAAAAACTTTCGATACTGTTGAAAAAGAATATCCCACCCATCCTTCCGGAAAATTTTTCAAAGCGATGATTACTTGGTGGCGCATTCTTCTTAATCTTGACGATGAAAGTATGGACGACAAATTTTATGATCAGCTTGAAGAGGTAATTGATCAGTGCGACGAAATTTTGGATAAGAATGATAAGAATGTCGACGCTATGTTCTTCAAAGGAGGCGCGCTTGGTTTTAGAGGACGGCTGCGGGCTATACGTGAAAGCTGGTTTAAAGCAGCGCTGGACGGTAAAGACGGGCTTGCTCTTGTTTTCAAAGCTTACGCGGACGATCCGAAGAATGTAGATATACAACTTGGCTTCGGCATTTATCATTATTACGCAGATGTAATTCCTCAAAAGTATCCTGCCGTAAAACCGTTTATGATTTTCTTTCCAAAAGGAAATAAAGAGCAAGGCCTTAAAGAATTGGAAAACGTTGCCTGGAACGGAAGATACGCCCGCATCGAAGCCCGCTACTTTTTGCTCACTCTCTATTTCCAGTTCGAAGAAAATATGACCGAGACGGCTAAGTGGGCAAACTACTTACTTCATGATTATCCGAACAATCCTATGTTTGAACGATATAAAGGATTGGTTTACATAAAACAGAACGATTATAAAACAGCATCTATTACTTTCCATGATATTTACTACAAATGTAACCGCGGGATGCCGGGCTACAACGATAGATTCAAACGGGAGGCGACTTATTATATCGGCAATGATTTCTTTATTAGAAATATGCCCGATTCGGCGGCGTACTATTTTACCCGGTCCGAAAAACTCTCACGCAAACTTGACGGAGATAATCCATCCGGCTGGTTAATTAACAATGTTCTCTTCCTTGGTATGATTTACGATCAATTGGGTAAGCGCGATCTCGCGATCAAATATTATAAAGAAACTCTTGATATGAAGGAAAGAAATAACTCTCACGAGCAGGCTGAAGCTTATCTTAAAAAACCTTACAAGAAATAAAAGTAATTAATTTTACCGCGGAAGAGTCGGGATGCCGGGAAAAATTAAATTACTTAAATGTATCTAAGTCGGTTGAGATGCCGAATCTATGCAGCGAGCCGATAGAACCTAAGGACGAGAAAGAATAATCTACGTTGTAATTTTTGATTATAAATCCGAAACCGAGACTAAATCCTGTTAATCCTGCTGTTGTTCCTATCTTTAAATCTTTTCTTTTTTGATTATCGTATCCGAATCGAAGACGAAGACTCTTGCCGAGTTTAAATTCTCCGCCGGCGGTAATATGGGAAAAGTGATTGAAGAATGAGCTTTCGTTATCTACAAGTCTATTGAACGACCAGTAAAATCTGAAGGGAAGTTTTTCCAGCTCTTTGGAAAATCCTAAACGCATATCAATCGGCAAATCTTCGCGGGTGGTAAAGTAGCTTTTGATTTGAGATCCTAAATTTAAAACCGAGAAACCAAAGTTCCACCGCTGATCGGGGATAGCGTAGTGCAAACCTAAATCTACCGCAGCCGCAGTTGAGGATACGCCGGCAATACTTGAATAAATGAATTTAACATTCGCGCCGTAATAAAAATTTTCGTCAAGCTGGTTGCCGTAACCTATAAGCAAGGCCATCTCACCGGCGCCGAATGTTCCGAGGTTCGTTCCATTTTCATCTGCCTTGGTGAATGTTCCGTAATTAATATACTCTACGCCGGCGCCGAATCTTCCAATGCCATCATAGTTTTTAGAAATAGCTAAACTCGCAACGTTTATGTCCATCAAGTATTTTAAAAATGAGAATGAAGCCGGGGAACCGTTCAATAAATTGATTCCGGCTGGATTATAAAATAGAACATTTGGATCATCGTTGTTGGCAACATAACTGCCGGCAAGAGCTGCCGCGCGGGGACTCGTATCGAGCCGTAAAAAATCGTATGTGCTTTGCGCTAATAATGATGTTGTAAATAAAGCAGTGAAGACGAAAACAAAAATTTTTTTCATATATCCCGATAATTTTGATGCGATTTTACAGATTATTGATTTTAAAGGCAAGGTATTAATCATTATAGTTTAAGGAACAAATTAATCTCTCGGCCTGTTACATAGCCGGAATGCGAAACTTGATAGAGCGGGTCTATCGTGATAAATTTGTAATGAATAAATTGAGAGTTAATGATGAACAGCTTTAAAACAGTAATTTTAATGACCGCGATGATGGTTCTTTTTATAATTGTTGGCGGATTGCTCGGCGGCGAACAAGGAATGATGATAGCATTTGTTATATCGCTTGCAATGAATTTCGGTTCTTACTGGTTTTCAGATAAAATTGTGCTTGCCATGTACCGCGCAAAAGAAGTAACCCGCGAAGAAGAACCGCGGTTATACGATATTGTTGAAAATCTTTCCCAGAAAGCGGAACTGCCGATGCCCCGTGTTTATGTGATGGATAATCCCTCGCCAAACGCTTTTGCCACCGGCAGAAATCCGGAACACAGCGCGGTTGCGGTTACTACTGGTATTATGAACATATTGAACAAAGACGAACTTGAAGGCGTCATTTCTCACGAGCTTACTCACGTTAAGAATAGAGATATTTTAGTAGGAACAATCGCGGCAACCCTGGTTGGAACAATTACTTTTATTGCCAGAATGGCAGGATGGGCTGCAATGTTCGGCGGCGGTAGAAACGAAAGGGATAGAGATAATGTTTTTGCCGATTTGGCTTTAATGATAATTGCACCCATAGCTGCTTTGTTGATTCAAATGGCAATTTCAAGATCGCGTGAGTATATGGCAGATGAAGGCGGCGCGCATATTTCCGGCAAACCTCTTGCATTGGCTTCGGCTTTGAATAAACTTTCTATGGCCAAAGAAGCTATACCAATGGCTAACGCAGGAACGTCTTCGGCGCATATGTTTATTGTTAATCCGCTCAAGGGTAAGTCGATGATGAAATTATTTTCAACGCACCCGCCGATCGAAGATAGAATTAAACGTTTGCAGGAAATTGAAGCCGGCAGAAGATAATCTCTCTGCGTTCCGTTTCGTTTTCTATTCTGTATTAATTTTATGAACTCTGCGTTTAAATATTCCAGGCGCAGGGTTCAAAGAATATTTTATTTGAAATTCCTTCTGTTAATCTATAATTTGAATCTGACCAACAAACAAATCTTGTGATCGATTGAAAACTAAATTATCGGTTCTATTTCTTATCTTAGCTAGTGTGGCTAATACCTTTGGCCAGACAAAAACTAATCTCGAAATTATTAACGCATTAATCTCTCAATCCGTTGCCCATGCCGATTCTATTTTGGGAGGCAAGCAGACAATCAATCTAAAAGTCGAAACTCCCTCCGCATTGGAAGTTCTCAAGCCCAAAATATTCGAGGCGTTTATCGCAAAAGGATATTCAATAAAAACCGGGACCGATCTATCTGAAAAATCCGTCGATTATACATTATTCACGGTAAAAACAGAATACGAAAATTCTTACTCGGATGGAATTTTTGGCGGGACAATGGTGGAAAGAAATGTAATGCTCGATGCTTCTTTGATTATAAAGAGCGGCGATAAGCCAATAATGCCGGTACAATTTCACAAAGAATATTTGGATACGGTAAATCTTAATAATATCCATGCTGTGGAAAATCAGGTTTTGCCTTTTACTCACGCCGAGCTCCCATCCCTGCCGTTGCTTTCAAATTTATGGGAACCGATTATTGTTGTCGGAACTCTAACCGTTACGGTTATTTTACTGTTCACAGTAAGAAGCAAATAACCGGCAAACATTGTTGTGGTAAAATAATTAACCCATGTTACGGACTTGCCTTCTGCAAGCCGGTTTACGTATTTTTACAAGGCATTTTAATAGCGAGGTCCCCATTTTGTTTAAGAAAATCGTTTTTTCTGTAGGAACCATATTTATAGTTCTTTTAGCCGGATGTTCCAGTTCAATAGATACGTCTTCTTTTACGGCAGAAGAGCATTACAATTACGCGCTTAAGTTATATAACGAAAAAGATTACGAACAGGCCCTGCAGGAATTTCAAAATTTTATTTTGCAGTACCCCGGCAGCACCTACAACGATGATGCACAGTACTACCTTGGAATGACGTACTTTCAGCGAGAGCAATATTTACTCGGCGCCTATGAATTCAGCAAGCTTATAAAAAATATTGCGGCAAGCCCTTATGTTCCGGAAGCCCAGTTTATGCTTGCAGAATCGTATTACAAACTGTCCCCGGCTTATCAGTTGGATCAGGCTTATACAAAAAAAGCTATTGAGGAATTCCAGGCATTTATCGATTTCTTTCCCGCAAATCCTAAAGTTGAAGAAGCCGAACGTAAGATAAGCGAATTGAACGAAAAATTAGCCGAGAAAGAATACAGAGCCGCTTATATTTACGAGAGAATGGAATATCAGAATGCGGCAATTAAATATTATGGATTGGTAGCGGATACTTATCACGATACCAAGTACGGACCCTTGGCTCTTTATAATAAAATAATGCTCGAACAGAATAAAACAATGACGGGCGACGCGTTAAACGATATTGCCGTATTCCTGAGCCGTTATCCAAAAGATACTAACGCAAAAAAACTTCAGGATCTTGAAACTCAATTATCTAAAAAGTAATGGGCGAAAGACTAAAGAAAAGAGTCGGCGATTCGACGGTTACAATGACCGAGTTGGTGCTTCCGCATCATACAAATCAACTTGGCAATTTGCTTGGCGGTCAATTGATGCATTGGATAGATATCTGCGCGGCGCTTGCGTCGTCTAAGCATTCGCAGCGCGTTTGTGTAACTGCTTCCGTGGATCGCATCGATTTTCATCATCCCGTTAAATTGGGCAATGTTGTAACTTTGATTGCGTCGGTGAACCGGGCTTTTAAAACATCGATGGAAGTGGGCGTAAAAGTATTTGCGGAGTCTTACCTTGAAGGTAAAAAAATTCATACAAATACCGCTTACCTAACTTTTGTCAGCGTTGATGAAAATAATCGGCCGGTCGAAACCTTCGAAATTATACCCGAAACAGATGACGAGAAAAGAAGATTTGAAGAAGCGCTTCAAAGAAGAGAGAGTCGTCTCAACAACAAAATTAACAGCTAGTATAGTATTTTTTTCTTTCCTCCTGGTTATGAATGTAGGGGCGCAGATTCCCATTAACGGTTTTTGTCGTTACAGGGAGTTTCCTCTTAAGACTGCTCAATTCAATATTCTGCCCATAGATTATAACAGGGACGGCTTGAGAGATATAATTGCTTTTACCGGCGATGATAATCATTACATCTCTTTAACTTCCGATACAAAATCCAACATTGGAAGAGGAATTGAAAGAAGCTTTAACGCGCCCATTACTCAAATTCTTCCTTTCGGTGATGAACTGGCCGAAAGACAATATTTAGTTCTCTCCAGAAATTCTCGGCAGGTACTGCTTACATCTTTTACCAAGTCCGGGTCGCTCTCAGTATCCGGCAGAGTAAAACTGCCCGGCAATCCTTCGTTTGCAAGTATTGGCGATGTTGACGACGATAAAAAATCCGAATGCCTTGTCGGCGGCGTTTCTATTAACGGTTTGCACATTATTAACTATGCCAAGCGCTCTCTTACGGATAGACGTGTAGTAAGCGGCAGAATTTTTTCTTCATCGGTTTTTATAGATTTGGATTACGACGGCTTTGCAGATATCGCGGCATTCGAACCGATCTCTCAATCGATAATTTTTTATAATAACGATCACGACGGAAAATTTAACGAGGTGCGTTCGATTGGACTGCTCGGCAGCATCACCGAGTTAAAAGCCGCAGATTTTAATTCAGACGGATTTACAGACTTGCTTTATCTTCAGGGAGGCAGTCTGCAAGTTTTAATCGGCGATTCGGTTTCTTCATTTCGAAAGAAAATTACTTTTAATTCGCCGGTACCCATTTCAAAATATGCTGTGTTCGATTTCAACGGCGACGGGTTTAACGATATTGCATACATTTGCAGTCAAACGGGCGAGCTTTATATTTCGTTTGCAAAAAACACAACGGAGTTTTACCCCCCGATTCTTTATATGAAAAAAAGCGGACTTGTAGACATTGCCGCCTATGTAGACCGCGCCGGTAGAAAACTTGCCGCTCTAAGTTCGGACGGCAAAGTATACCTAATCAACATGGTAAGGTTCGATGATGATGTTTTCTCGATCACGTTTGGACTAAAACCAACCGTGGTTCAGACTTTCGATTATCTTAACGACAGGTTTAAGGATTTCTGCTTTATAGATGAAACTGATTCCTCGCTCAAACTATTTCTAAACGAAAGAAGAAATTTATTCCGCACCTACTTCAGGATTCCTATTTCCGCGGATTATACTGAAATAAAAGTCGATGATTCCAGGCCCAAGCAAAAAACATTTTTCCTTTATAAAAAAAATAACCGGCTTCTCGAGATAGTAAGAGTAGATTTGGAAAAATTTAAGTATTGGAAACAAATTGTTTATATGGACGGCGCGTTAATCGATCTTAAAGTGTTTAGCGATCGGCTTGCCGATAGGCAGGTGCTTACAGCTCTTACCAATATTAACAACACACTCGAAATTCAAACGCTTGAACTGCGCGATTTTAAAGTGTATCTCTACGGCTCCGATCAAATTGCTTACAATGTTAAAAGCGCAGGGCTCTCTTACGACGTCTTTAAAGATGTATTTTATTTAACCCAGGATAAGGACGGAATCTCCCTTACCAAAGCCGTGTTTGATAGAAAGGTGACGGATCGAAAAACGCTCTTTACGTTAAAAGTAAATACCGATGAAGATTCGCATTACGACATAGTTTGCTCGGATATTCCCGTTGATCGTTATAAGCCGACCTTTGTTACGATTGCTTCGCGGAATAATTCGTTCCTCTATTATATAATTAAGAATCAAATTACAAGATTTGAGCTGAAGGAAGATCTTTCGGTAACCCCGATGCTTCATTATTACTATAACGAAGGAGATAATTTTTTACTTCTTGGCTTTAAAGATGATTTGGGTAAATTGCGAACCGTAAATCTTAGATTGTCAAGTAAATCGATAGAGGAAAACTCCCTTGTAAATTTTCCCGGAGTCGACGATTATCTGATTCAAAACTTGGGAGGAAGAAGGATTTACTTAATTTATTCCGATAAAGATCAAAATATACTAGCGTTTAAAAGATTATGATGAAACGAACACTTATTGTTTTTTTGCTTGCCCCTTTTATTATTTCGCGCGCGCAGAATCTGGATTCGCTTTTCAACGAGTATGTAAAGATAAGAGGATTGTCCGTACCCGGTTATCCTCGCGTAACCGTAAGCGGCAAACCGGTTAAATGCGCCTTCGATGTTGTTGCCGAGGTAAAACTCAATTACGATCGGTTTAACATCAAACAGAAAGCCGTTATTGCCGGAACTCTTGACAGACCGGCCGCCGATACAAGTTTCGTTAGTCCTTCGGGTAAATTCAGAATACATTATTATAAGAGCGGCAATAACGCCCCCAAGTATGATCTTAATGAATTTGCCAAAGCGGCGGATTCGAGCTACAATTACGAAGTTAATATTTTGGGCTATCCTGCGCCTCCATCCGATAACGGTGCAGGCGGAGACAATCTTTACGATATCTATATTAAGAACGAGGGCGGGGGGGAATACGGCGGTACCACACCGGAACAAATGATAACCGATTCGACGTGGACATCGTTTATGGATTTGGATAACGACTTCGGTTCCGAATATTATACACACGGAATTGATGC
>DAIEQA010000159.1:0-3515 GCA_027348115.1 Ignavibacteriales bacterium | reverse complement strand
TTTCCAGGCTATGCTTGTTCAATTCGCCTTTTTCGGCGCTTACTTTGTCGGTTCGGTTCTTTACTTTATAATTTCGATGACGACCGGTGACCCGATTGCACGAATCGGTTATAAGAACGGATTGGTTATCGGACTTCTTATTTCAGCAATAGGCAGCGCGCTTTTCTATCCGGCAGCAAGCGCAACTTCTTATCCATTATTTCTCATTGCACTTTTTGTAGTAGGACTTGGCTTTGCAATGCTTCAAATCGCAGCTAATCCGTATGTAACTATTCTCGGTCCGGAACGAACTGCATCAAGCCGGTTGAATCTTGCACAAGGTTTTAATTCGGTAGGAACAACGATTGGTCCGTTAATCGGCGGCTACTTAATCTTTCAATACTTTGATAAAGCCGGAATGCACGGAGCCGAATCGGTTAAAATTCCATATATAGCTTTCAGCATCGTGTTTTTAATTCTTGCCGGAATTTTCTTCTTCGTTCGTTTGCCTCATATAGGCGAAGGTAAAATTGAAAAGGGCGCCGGAGCTTTAAAGTTTCCTCATGTCGTTTTGGGAATCATCGCAATTTTTATGTATGTCGGAGGTGAAGTTTCAGTCGGCAGTTCCATAATTAATTTTCTTGGGCAGCCAAGCATCGCAGGATTAACCGCTGTGGAAGCCAGTAAGTATGTATCGCTGTTCTGGGGCGGCATGTTGGTTGGGCGTTTCATGGGCGCTGTTGAATTGAGTGAGATGAAAGCGATGAACAAAAAAATAATTTTGGCAGCAATTCCAATTGCCGCATTTATTATTCTGGGTGTTGTTAGCGGCTGGAATATCGTTCTGCATTATCTTCCTTTGCTTTTTCTTTGCTGGCTGTTGTTCCAATTCGGTAAAGCAAACGCCGGCAGAACTCTTACAATCTTTTGCGCCGCTATCGTTTTACTTCTTTTATCCTCAATTATTATCGGAGGAAGAGTAGCGATGTGGTGTGTAGTCGGAATCGGATTATTCTCGTCAATCGGATGGTCTAACACATTCTCGCTTGCGCTGGAAGGTACCGGAGTTTTAAAAAGCCAGGTCTCATCACTGCTTGTAATGGCGATTTTCGGCGGTGCGCTTTTACCGCCGCTGCAAGGGCATATCGCCGACTTAGGCGGACTGCAAATTTCTTACATCGTTCCGTTGATAGCTTACACTTATGTCGGATTCTATGGCTTGAAAGGTCACCGCATCGGACGGGACAAGGCAATGGCAACTGCTTGATATTTTTTTAGAATCAGAATATTTAAATAGGTATAGAGGTATAAGGGTATAAGTTTTGCAATCAAGAATTTAATTTCCCTTATACCTTTACACCTCTATTCCGAATACCTTAATTCTTTTTCATACTTAAAGATCACTTCATCAACCACAAACCAAATTTTAACAGAGAGACTAAAATGAAAAATCTAAAATTTATTTTATCTGTTTTACTGTTTCTTATTTATTGCGCATGTGGAATAGCCGGAAATAAAAGTATCGAATCAAAAAACATTTCACAACAAAGCAAAAAGAAAACGGCAGCATATCCGATCCGGAATCTTGTTCAGTACGCAAAGCCGATTTGCGGTACAGGCAAAGACGGCAATACTTATCCCGGACCTTCGCTTCCTTTCGGAATGATTCAATGGAGTCCGGACACCGGACCAGGAAAAGTTGTTGCCGGATATAATTATCGCGACTCATTAATTCAGGGTTTCAGTCTGGATCATTTAAACGGAGCGGGCTGTTATTATGGTGGTAATTTTGGTTTTACTCCAATCCAGGGAAACGAAAACCTGCCTGCCGGACAGGCAGGTTTGACTCCGCCAAAAACGCGCGATGCTTACGACGCAACTTTCTCTCATTCAAATGAAGTTGTAAAAGCAGGGTTCTACTCAGTCAAACTTGACAACAAAATAAAAGTTGCACTTACCACTGAGATGAGAAGCGCTTTCGGCAAGTTTACTTTCCCATCTAAAGGTAAAGCAACAATGATGATCAATTCATCAAGCAATGTTTGGGGAACCTCCCACTCAACAATTCATGTTAATCCGGAAGAACATTCTGTAAGCGGCTCGGCAGTCGGCGGACATTTCTGCCGCACTTCGGAGGAAAGCATAATTTATTTTTATGCTGTGTTCAATCATCCGTTCGCATCGTTCAGCACGTGGTCTAACGATACATTGCACAACAACCAAACCAACGGAGAAGGAATGACGTCCGGTGCATTCATTACTTTTAATTTGCCAAATGATAAGACTGTGTTAGCTAAAGTAGCAATTTCTTATGTAAGCGTTGCAAATGCCAAAGCGAATCTTGAAGCCGAAAATCCGGTTTCCCAATTCACTTTAAAAGATTTTAATAAAGAAGCAAAAGACGCAAGCAATATCTGGAACCAGTGGTTGAATAAAGTTCAGGTAAGCGGCGGAAGCAAAGATGAACTGGAAACATTTTATTCGATGGTTTACCACACGCTGCTTGGTCCGACAGTTTGTTCTGATGTTAACGGACAGTACATGGGATACGACGGGCAAATTCATACAACAGAAAACGGAGGAGAGCAATATGCTAATTTTTCCGGCTGGGATATTTACAGAAGCGAATGTCAGTTCTTAGCAATGATGGCTCCTAAAGAAGCGAGCGACATGGCGCAGGCGTTGTTAGTTGATTATCAACAGGGCGGCGCTTTCCCGCGATGGGGAGTTCCGAATTTAGACAGCGGAGTTATGATGGGTGATCCGGCTGCACCGATTATTGCAGGCTTCTATGCTTTCGGTGCTAGGAACTTCGATACAAAAGATGCGCTTGCCGGGCTTGTCCGGGCAGCAACAGATACAACTGTTTACGCGCCTCGATCAAACACTCATGAACGCGATGCGCTTGCGGATTATCTTAAGCTCGGCTACGTTCCCGAACATCAAAAAGGCGGATACGGAAATGTTTCGATGACTCTCGAATATACATCGGCAGATTTTGCCCTTTCTCAATTTGCAAAATCACTTGGCGATGAAACAAATTCCAAAATGCTTTTGGAACATGCACAAAACTGGAAAAACCATTGGAATCCGGCAACAGGTTTTCTTCAGATGAGAAGACGGGACGGCTCTTGGGCGCCGGGCGTTGCAGATAGTCTTGCTGTGTATGACGGCGACAGAGCTTATGTTGAAGGAACTGCAGAACAGTACGTCTGGATGGTACCATTTGATCTTAAGGGACTTGCTGAGAAACTGGGGGGACCCAATGCCGCAGCAAAAAGATTGGATACTTTCTTTACAGAGTTGAATGCAGGCTTCAGATCGAAATATGCGTATATGGGAAATGAACCTTGTTCCGAAACGCCGTGGATTTATGATTTCCTCGGTCGCCCTTACAAAACACAGAAAATTGTCCGCAGATGTATAACAGAATTATTTTCAAACAAGCCTGTAGCTTATCCCGGCAATGATGATCTCGGACAAATGTCATCATGGTATATCTTTTCCGCGCTTGGAATGTATCCTGAGCTTCCGGG
>DAIEQA010000143.1:0-5827 GCA_027348115.1 Ignavibacteriales bacterium | reverse complement strand
AGGGCTTTCATTGGAAAAATATCATGCGGATGTTGACGAGATGCAATCCTACATGACAAAATATACCATACTGACCGGCTTAATAGGTTTTATCATTTCTTTATTTCTGGCAAAAAGAATTACCAAACCGATTTTGGTCTTGGATCAAACGACAAAACGGATTGCCGGAGGAGATATTAATGCGAGGGCCACAATAAAGACCGGCGATGAAATTGAAAGTTTAGCGCGTTCATTTAATTTGATGACAGATTCTTTGCAGACAGCACAAGAGAATCTGGAACAAAAAGTAAAAGAAAGAACTAAACTTCTTGAAGAAACCAACGAAGCGTTAACAAACGAAGTTGTGGAGCGAACAAAGATCGAAACTGTTTTGAAACGCTCCTTAGAAGAAAAAGATGTGCTGATTAAGGAAATCCATCACCGCGTTAAGAATAATTTGCAAATTGTTACTTCGCTTCTTAACATGCAATCTAAAAGCATAAAAGATGAAAAATCGCTAGCAATTTTTAAGGAGAGCCAAACGAGAATCAAATCGATGGCGCTTGTGCATGAAAAATTGTACCAGACAAAAGCTTTTTCGCGTATAAATATTGCCGAGTACATTAACAACTTAGTGGGCTATATAAACCAAACTTACTCAAACAACGATTTGAACATCCGGATTATATACGACATGGATAACATCGAGCTGCCGATAGACGCTTCTGTTCCGTTAGGATTGATTATAAATGAATTGCTTATTAATTCTTTTAAGTACGCATTTTCATCTAACAGGGTTTCCATGGAAAACGTTATAAACATTCGGGCTAAAAAGCTAAATGCGGAATCGATATTTTTTGAGGTGAGCGATAACGGAATCGGCATGCCGGATAATTTCGATATTGAAACGAGCCACTCGCTCGGGTTGAAATTGGTAACTAATCTTTGCCAACAATTAAACACAACGTTAAAAATTGAGTCCGAAAACGGCGTTAAATTTAGTTTCGCCATTGATCAAGGAGAGTACGGGAATGAATTCAAAGGGAGTTAAAATATTATTAGTGGAAGACGAATTGATTATTGCGATGGAAATAGAGATGGAATTAAAATCTTTGGGATTTGATGTAGTCGGCAAAGCAATAAACTACGATACGGCAATTGATATTTCCAGGAAGAAATTGCCCGACGTTGTTTTAATGGATGTGAACCTGAAAGGGAAAAAGAACGGAATAGATACAGCGCACGATATTGTTCAATTCAATAAAGTGCCAATCATTTTTATTTCGGCTTACACAGATGAGGAAACGGAAAATAGAATGCGCGTAGTGCCGGGAAGCTACTTTTTGCCCAAACCGTTCACAATAAAGGATCTATCTTCAAAAATAGAAAGCATTTTTTCAGGAAATGGGGTTGCTTCAAATTAACTTAGAAAGAGGAGCGATACGCCTGCAACGGCTACAACTGCGCCGGTTATAGAGATGAACGATAATTTCTCTTTATAATAATAGCGAACCATAGGCAGCATAATTATTGGCACCGTCGCCATTAATGTTGAAGCTATTCCAATCTTAGCATAAGTGATGGATACAATGCTGAAGGTGATTCCGAGAAACGGACCAATGAATGCGCCGACGGACGTAAATATTAGCGCGCTTTTATCTTTCCTAAAAACATTCACGGGATTTTTATAACGGTTAGTCATTGCGGCAAGCGGATAAATAATAATCACCGCGGAAAGCAGCCGGACGAATGTAACTAAGAAGCTGTTTACATGGCCCTCATTTAACGCGAACTTGGCAAAAATTAATCCGCCGGCCTGACCTGCAGCACCTAACACAGCAAAGAAAATCCCGCTATATTCAATTTTATATTTGGATGCCGGCACCTCTTCCCTTTTAAGAACAACAATCGCAATTCCAATAATTGTTATAATCATTCCAATAATTCCAACGAATGAAATTCTTTCATCAAAAAAAATGAATGCGAGAAAAGCCGACATAGCCGGTACCAGCGCCATAACCAACATGCTTAGCCGGGGACCAATACTTCTATATGCTTTGAATAAAAACGTATCGCCGAAAACCAGCCCGATAAATCCGCTGATTGCCAGGTTAATAATTTGGTGGAAAGAAAGATTAAGCCGTACATCAATGAAAATAAATGTAATCAACAGATAGCCAATAGCTATTACCATTCTTGTTACGTTAACGTAGAAAGGCCCTACGCGCTGCGAAGCTTCGCTGAAGCAGATTGCGGTTGCAGACCACAAAACTGCGGTTACAAGAGCGGCTATTTCACCTAAGAACGGCATATTTATCTTAAATTAATTTCAAAGTAATTTTATTTCCCAACGATTCCGGTTACAGTTCACAGGTTGAAATACATTTTATATTCGAACGGGTGAGGCATAGTTCCTATTGCGTGAATTTCATCGTTCTTCAACTTAATCCACTGACGCAACAATTCATCCGTAAAAATATTTCCTCGTTTCAAAAAATCATTATCGGCTTCAAGCGCATCAATAGCTTCGTTCAAATTTCTCGGCAGCATTTGAATTTTATTTTGATCGGGCTCGTCAAGAAAATTTTTATCATACGGGCCGTAGCCCTCTTTTACCGGGTCGATTTTATTTACAACTCCATCTATTCCGGCTAACAACATTGCAGTTAGACATAAATAAGGATTAATAGTAGCATCCGTAGGTCGGTATTCAAAGCGCGTTTCGTTGGAATTGGAAACATATTTAGGAATTCTTATTGCCGAAGCCCGGTTGCCCATTCCGTAAGTTAAAGCTACAGGCGCCTCAAAACCGGGAACAAGACGTTTATACGAATTTGTACTTGGATTCGTAAATGCCGAAAGCGCGGGCGCATGTTTCAACATTCCCCCAATGAAATACCGACCGAGTTCGTTCACATTGCCGTACTCACCTTTTTTATAAAAAGCGTTTCTTCCGTTCTTCGTCAGAAAAAGATGAAGATGCAAACCGTTGCCTGCCTGCTTGTACATCGGCTTGGGCATGAACGTAATGAATAAATTTTTTCGACGGGCTAAATTAAAAAGCGCGTATTTGGCCGTTATGATGTTATCGGAAGTTGTAAGCAGATCCGCAAAATAAGTTTCAATTTCCTGCTGACCGCGCTCGCCGGTTTCGTGATGGTGATATTTTACTTTTATACCGAATTTTTGAAGAAGCTTCGAGGCCTCATCGCGGAAATCATCGTAGATATCAAACGGGTTTGCCGCGTGATAAGCTTGTTTGTAAAATTCTTCGTCGTGCTCAACTCGGTAGAACGAAGTTGAAGTTCGGGTATCGTATTCTACTTTTGAAAAAATATAGAACTCGAATTCGGGTCCCCACCAGGATTTATCCGCCCCGGTAATTTTTTTCAATAACAATTCCGCCTGCGATGCTAAAAATCTTCCGTCCTGGTTAAAGCGAGATCTTTTCTCGTCGGTCAATAAAATATGAGAATAAAAACTTAGCGTTGGTTCATCCCGGAAAAGATCGACCACGGCCGTATCAAGATCGGGCACCAAAACCATATCGCTGTTTTCTACTTTACGAAATCCGTAGCTGGAGCCATCGAACCCAACGCCCTCATTAATTAATTTTTTCAATATGCCGTCGTGTACCGGAAGCGATATATGATGAAGTCTGCCGGAAAGATCAATTGCTTTCAGATCGATAAATTCAATTTTGTGTTTTTTGATAAGCGAGTTGACTGATTGAAGAGTATGTTTGGGCACGGGAACCTCGAAAAATGTATAGACAAAAAAGCGCCTTATGAAAGGCGCTTCAATAAATTGTTATTTACTTTTTTTATTCAACACTGCAATTAATTGCCGCAATACCCGGAAAGATTGCGGTTGTATCCAATTCTTCTTCTATTCTTAATAACTGATTGTATTTTGCAATACGATCTGTTCTGCTTGCAGAACCGGTCTTAATTTGTCCGGCGTTTGTAGCTACGGCTATATCTGCAATTGTTGTATCTTCGGTTTCTCCGGAGCGGTGAGATACTACAGCGGTATAACCGGCACGTTTCGCCATCTCAATTGCATCAAGGGTTTCTGTTAAAGTACCAATCTGATTAACTTTTATGAGAATTGAATTTGCCGTGCCGAGAGCAATGCCTTTTGACAAATAATCGGTATTGGTAACAAAGAGATCATCGCCGACCAACTGAACTTTATCTCCAACTTTATCGGTTAACAATTTCCAGCCGTCCCAATCAAATTCTGCCATACCGTCTTCCAAAGAAATAATTGGATATTGCTTAATCCAATTTGTCCAGTAGTCAACCATTTTTTCGGGAGCCATATAAGATTTATCGGACTTGAAGAAGTAGTAGGATTTTTTATCGTTATCCCACATTTCGCTTGCGGCTGGGTCGAGAGCAATAAAAACATCTTTACCGGCTTTGAATCCTGCTTTTTCAATGGCTTCAAGAATTACTGTAATAGCTTCTTCGTTGGATTTTAAATTTGGAGCGAAACCGCCTTCGTCGCCAACTGCAGTATTGTAACCTTTCATTTTCAAAACGGATTTAAGAGAATGGAAAACTTCTGCGCCGTAGCGTAAAGCTTCTTTGAACGATGGAGCGCCGGCAGGCATTACCATAAACTCCTGGAAATCGACGTTGTTATCTGCGTGCTTACCGCAGTTTAAAATATTCATCATCGGAACGGGAAGCGTGCGCGCGCTTACACCGCCAATATAACGGTAGAGAGGTAATTCAAGAGCTTCCGCAGAAGCTTTAGCGCAAGCAAGCGACACACCAAGAATAGCATTGGCACCTAATTCCGATTTGGTAGGCGTTCCGTCCAGCTCGCATAAAAAATTATCAATGGCAACTTGATCGGTAGCATCAAATTCAATTAATTCATCTGCAATTCTGTTATTAACGTTGTCAACAGCTTTTTGAACACCTTTGCCTAAATAACGGGTCTTATCCCCGTCTCTTAATTCGACTGCTTCATTTTCTCCTGTAGATGCACCGCTGGGTACGGCAGCACGTCCTACAATTCCGTTTTCCAATGTTACTTCAACTTCAACTGTCGGGTTTCCTCTGGAATCAAGAATTTCTCGTCCCCAAATATCTACAATCGTTGTCATCTTATTTTCACTCCTAGTTTGTTCAAAATTTCGAGGCAAAAATTATCAAAAAAGACATGCAAATTCAATTTTAGGCAATTCAAAGTAGCTCACTTTTATTTATATTTTGGTTGTGAATTTTGACGCGTGGCGGTTAATTTTTAAAGAGAAATGTAGCAACCGACTATCTGACCGCATGAGAGAGAAATATTACAAATTCGCCGCAGGCAGAAAGAAAATTAAAAGTATTACCGAAATAAAGTGATTGCCCCCGTAGCTCAGTATGGATAGAGCAGAAGTTTCCTAAACTTTTGGTCGGAGGTTCGAGTCCTCTCGGGGGTACAAGTTTTCGTTGGTCATTTAATTAAGGATGGGCATTGCAGGCCGGGTAAATTGAATTAGAATAGTATTCGAATAAAGCAATTATATCGGCACGGAATAAGTCGCCAATCAATTTGAGGGTATACTATGAAAAAGATCATTTCCACAATTCTGTTTGCACTGGTTGATATAGTTTGCTTCTTACAAGGAGGGGTAATTTTGGCATACGCTCTTATGCATATTAACTATAAAGTTGAAATTGCCAGGGGCGAGGGATTATCTGCAGTTGAAAACCAAAACGTACCGGTGGCTATAGGCGGATATTACTATTACTCCGAACAGTATATAAAAGTAGCTTTAATAGGCATCGCTCTATTAATCACCGGATATCTGATGAGAAGCTGGAGAAAAAGCTTCTGATCCATTAAT
>DAIEQA010000142.1:0-2761 GCA_027348115.1 Ignavibacteriales bacterium | reverse complement strand
TGAAAGAAAAATCACCGTGGTATTCAATGGAGCTGTGCGGGTAAAACAATTCCTCTCTTAAGCCGGCATGTTTGGTCGTCAGTCTTGAAAACCTTCCTTGGTAGCCGATGTTATGAATTGTAAATAATGTTGCGGTTTTAGAAAACAACATATCCCAGCCGTAATTTTCTTTTAAAAAGAGCGGAATGAGACCGGTTTGCCAATCGTTGCAGTGTATTATGTCGGGTGCCCATTTTAATCTCTGCATGGTTTCAATAACCGCCCGGCTGAAGAGTATAAATCTCTCATCTTCATCGAAGCCGTCTGTATAAATCTGATCGCGGTGAAAGTAATGAGGACAGTCGATAAAATAAACTTCAACCGCAGAGCCAGGAAGGACAGCGCGGTAAACATGAACGGAGCGAGTGTGATTCGATATTTTTATCGGTATTTCGCCGATCTCCCAATCGTAATGCAGACCGAATTCTTTATCGTCGATCAGAAAATACTTTGGGAGGAAGAGCTTAACCTCGCAGCCCAATTGTTGAAGCGACTTCGGCAAAGCCCCGGCAACGTCTGCAAGTCCGCCGGTTTTAGCATACGGAACAGCTTCCGAACTTATATAAGCAATCTTCATAAGATCAAATTACCAAAACTTTCAACTGCAAAATATCAAAAAATTAATTTAATAGTTTACTCAAAACGAATGGGCGTTTCTTCCGGCTAAAGTATTGCGTAAACAATTCCAAGTTGAAGCGCCTGCTTCATCTGCGTTTTCAGAGATTGATCTTTCTGGTAGATCAGAAGAAATCCCAGGTTTACGTTTATATAGCTGTTTACTTTCGCCACGAAGGAATTATCCCAGCGGACATCCCAGACATCTAAGCTTTCGAATCTTGTAAACAAGGTTAAGCTGCTCGATAATAACAAATTATTTAAGAGTTCGTATTTGCCGGTTGTAACCGATTGAAAGCCGGTCTCAAGCTTGAACGCCTCAACTTTTGTGGTGGAAGGATTATCCGAATACTGCCGGAAGCGGTTGGCAAATACTTCCTGCACCGCAACACCAAGCCGTGTGTTGAAGTTTGTAACTTTGTCGTAAGTAAACCCAAGGCTTTGAGTAACATAGCCGGGGTCAAAAAAGTTTGCGATCTCTACGGCGGTGTTATTTGTGTAAGAATATCCCGGTGCGACGGTGGTCCGAACGATATTGCTGAAGAACGGGTTCACCGCCCAGCCGAGCGATCTTGAAAGCACGGTCTCTAAATAAAACTCGTTATCGTTGGTTTTAAAGTTTTCACCGCCAAGCTTGGATCTTCCGTAAGCGATTTTAAGCCCGTTCTTAAACGTCCATTCGTTTGTAATATATTTCAGTCCCAGGTTGCCCGTTAATGTCCACGTTAAAGAATTTTCGCCGCCTTGCGTCCAATTACTTAAAGCAAGCTGGCTGACGTTAAGACCTGTTATGGCGGTGGGAATCCAAACGTTTAGCGTGGTGTCATTTTGTGCAAATATGCCTGCTGAAAAAATAAAAAGGAAGGCGCACGTACTCATAAATTTATTTTTCATGATTTAATCCTTAATTTTATTTCTGGAATAATTCTGTAATTAAATAAAGATACGTTTATGAAATCTATTTTAAACGGAATATCAGTCCAAAGCATTGGAAATTCTAAAAACATCCCGATCATATTCATCCACGGCTTTCCGTACGAAAGCGGCATGTGGGATTTTCAAGTTAACGAGCTGCAAAATTCTTATTACTGTATAACTTACGATAACCGGGGATTAGGCGCTTCTCCTTCCGGCGATGGTCAATTTACAATGGAATCCTTTGTTGACGACCTGAAATATATTATAGATGAATTAAAAGTCAACAAGCCGGTTCTCTGCGGGCTTTCTATGGGCGGTTACATTTCACTAAGAGCTGTTGAAAGAATGGAGAAAACATTTAGAGCGCTTATCCTTTGCGATACAAAATCCGAAGCCGATACAAACGAAGCAAAGCTAAGGCGGGCTGCAGGCATAAAAATTATTAATGAAAAAGGCGCTCAAAAATTTATAAGAGAATTTGTTCCAACGTGCTTTTCAGAAAAGTCAGTTAAAACACTTCCTGTTTTCAAAACAACGCTGGATCGTTCTCTTAAATTTGATGCTGCGGGAGTGAAGGGGTGCTTGCTGGCAATGCAGGGAAGAACGGATACGACAGGATATCTGGAAAAAATAAAAATCCCCGCACTGGTAATTTGCGGAGAGGAAGATAAATTTACCCCGCCTAATGAAATGAAAAAGATGGCGGAGAAAATTAAGACGTCGGAGTTTGTAATCATTCCCGAAGCAGCGCATATGACTCCGCTGGAAAATCCGGTTGCCGTTAATAATGCAATCGAGACTTTTCTAAGAAAGATTAAATAATGCTGGAACGAAGAAATGTTATTCTCAAAAGCCGCATTTTTATGTTTACAAATTAACCGGAGGAAATCTTATAATGAAAACTAATTCAAACAAATTTTACGATGTTGAAAAACGCCGGCAGGACTTTCCGTCGCTAAAAAGAAAAATTAACGGCTTTCCTCTCGCTTATCTTGACGGACCGGGAGGCAGCCAGGTCCCGGTTCAGGTAATAGAAACAATTTCGAATTATTATAAAAATTCAAACTCGAACACTCACGGAAATTTTGTAACATCCGTAGAAACCGACAATGTTATTGAAGATGCACGCGCCGCCGCCGCTGCTTTTCTTGGTGCCGAAAGCAGCCGATGCATTTCATTCGGTGCGAAT
>DAIEQA010000137.1:0-15081 GCA_027348115.1 Ignavibacteriales bacterium | reverse complement strand
TACCACCCTCCAATATCAGTTTTACCGCTGATATCTTAAATTCCTTGTCGTAACTTCTTCGTGTTGACATTGATTTCTCTCCTATATTTTTCTCAAATATAGTTGCTTTTCTTCTTGTCTACAATTTGGGGGTAGGATCACTTGATTAACGGCTTGAAGTGTGTATGTCGTATCTTCACAAAAGGTTGTTGAAAAAGGGCTGTTTTTGGATATACCCCTTACATAAATTACACCACCATTATCACCAGAAGGAAAGTTATTTTGGCAAATAAAATTCAATTGACGCGCATAGTTTCCAGCAATATTATAATCTCGGGCAGACGTTAATACTGTAGAGATTGAACTTGTACTTACATCCCCCGAAAAATTTCTCCATTTTCTTACATACGAACCAGGTTGATTGTTATCTCCCATAACAACATGTCCTCCATATAGAAACGTAGTTCCTTCTCTTGTAAGAGAAGAAGATTGATTGGGAGTATTCCCTACCGTAATATCTAATGAATTAAAATGAATAACTCCTTCCGCATTGTCACCGCCCATATTATTAGTAAGAGTGATTGGATACATATGATATTCGTGTGGTCCATCAAAATTATAACCGCTATTATAAGGAGTTATATTCCATGGATGCTGGTCTTGAATAAAAATTAAAGCGTCCCCGCGATTTCCACCGCCAAAATCCATCCTAATTATTTGATTATTAATTACTATACCCAGTGTTCTAACTGCCTCTCCATCCTGAGGATAAATGTCAAAACCTCCATTAATATAATTCCCATGATAATTCTGAATAGCATTACCCAGAGTAGTTCCCGAAGTGTACAGAGTAGTATATGTCTGTAAATTTTGGTCATAATAATAAACATCAAATTGTACGTTAGACTTAAAGTTACCATCACTGTCTAACACACGAAAACCAACTTCATTATGTGCCAGTATACTTGAAAAAGTTATAAAAAACATAAATATTAAAATTGTACTCTTGCCATAGAAATTTGTCCTTTGCATAATAACTCCATTAATTTAATTGATGTTAATCAGCAAATAATTATTTTTACGGTCGTAAATGAAAATGCCATTCGGAAGAAAGAATGAGCGTTACATCTTAGGCGAGCAAACCTTATAAATTCATTTACACCACAGAGACGGTGTTGCAGCACCGTCTCTTCTAATATTTCTTTCACTTCATTTTTTGCTCTTTTTCTCCTTACTTATTTACCGTGCCAGATTATTGTTTTTGCGTTCATGGAATAGCCGGCAATAAATATTTCATTTCCGTCTGTCCAAACATTATTGAATGCGACGTTCGGATCAGTGATTTTTAAATAGTTACTTATATTCTGCCATGTATTGCCGCCATAAAACATGATACGATTATAAGCGCCCACACCTATTAAATAATTTTCAGATGGTCCTGATATATTACGTATAGCGCCATCGGAATCATATACTTGGTTCCATCCGGAACTTCCTAATTGCCATATCCCGCCTAACCCGTAGGAATAAAGTTTGCCGCTGATGCCGTTAAATGAACCTAACGTTCCCCATTTAATTACATCCGTTGAACTTGTTAAAGGGAATGTATCCATTACCGTCCAATTCTTAATATTCCCTGATATGTATGCGAACCGGGTGTTTTCCGAATTCTGCGCAAATACGTAAATCTTACCGTCATAGTATCTTACACTGTATAAATAACAGTTATTCTGATTGAAACCAGAAATTTTTATTGTATCAGCCACCCATTGTATTTTATTATATTTCATAATTAATCCATTCCATCCGCATGCCCAAATATTTCCTGATGGATCAGTACACATACTTTGGATTTCACCAGTTATATCCATGTCATTTACTCTTATCCAATTGCTTTCATCATAATGCCCTAAATAAATAGTATTAGAATACCCGCCGGCCCAGACATCATTTGATGTGCCTTTTGTCAAACAAAAGATTCCTCCCCCTAAGTCCAGCGACATCGTCCATGATTTTCCGTCGTAATGATATATCTGGCCGTGACCAACCCATACTGCAAGCCAAACATCGGTTGGTGATACTACGAGTAAATCTTTTGGTAATACTTGTATTGCCCAGGAAGGTACCGCAAGCGTATCAACTGTCCACGTCATTTCCCGCGGGTCTTTAAATGGTTTTGTGGTTGGGCTGGTGCCGGTATCTTTACAGCTAAATGCAGTAACTGTAATTGCGGCTATTATAAATGCAGCTATTAAATTTTTGTTTCTCATTGCTTTCACCATATCACTTCCATTTGCAGCCGAACATAATAATTGAAGAATAAACGCTCGTATAATATTCTCCATAATTAATTACGGTTGTTTGATAGTTCGTATAAAAACTTCAGTAAAAATTTATATATATCCGTTAAACAGTAATGCAGCAAAAAGCAAAACCGCAACGGCTTTTAATCTTTATACTCGTAAGTGCATCATAGAGGAATTTGGAAACAGCGGAAATTTTTGTTAAGTCAATCATGTTGACCCCGTGAGAATGTCCCTAGTATTAATTATAATATAGACATTTTTCTCCGAAAGGCAAATGAAAAAAATACGGGTGATAAAAGTTTTTCTGGTATCTATCGAATAATTTTAACATACCTCGGATGCGGCGTTGCTTTTAAAAATGAACTATCAACCGTGTAAAACTCTTCTCTTGTAATATTTGTTTATACCGCCGTATTTTTTCGGCATGAAAGTATTGTTAGTCATACCGCCGTTTACGCAGATCAATACACCGTATCCTGCCCCTATGCAGCTTGCAGGATTCCTAATTTCGAAAGGATACGAAGCCGAGTCGTTTGATCTTTCGCTTGAGACTACGCTGAGAATTTTTTCAAAAGAAGGATTGAGAAAAATTTTTGATGCGGTTGAGCCCGAACAAGAATTGGATGAATACGGCAGAGGTATCATGGCTAACCGAAACAGGTACGAAGAGATAATTGAATCCGTAGTTGAATTGCTGCAAGGACGAAGCAGAATACCGGCAGAAATTTTTACCTCAAAAAAATTTCTCCCGCGCGGAGAATCGTTCGAGAATCTTGATCGTCAAAAAAATATCATCTCAAAATTAAAACCCGACGATAAAGCCAAACATCTTTGTTCGCTTGTAATCGACGATCTTTCCAAGTTCATAAGAAAAAACATTACTCCGCATTTTGGCTTGAGCCGCTATGCCGAAAGTATCGCAGTAACTCCGCCGGAGTTTGATCCTTTGCTAAGCGAGTTGAACCGGGAGCCGAATATTATTGAACAAATGATCATCGATGAGACACAAAAGATTATAGAGTTGAGAAATCCCGATGTGGTCGGCTTTACAATTCCTTTCCCTGGAAATTTACTCGGCGCGTTAATTCATGCAAAGTTTATTAAACACAATTATCCCGAAATAAAAGTTGTTTTCGGCGGAGGATACATAAACACGGAACTTCGGCAGCTTAAAGATCCCCGTATTTTTGATTTCTGCGATTACATAACTTATGACGACGGAGAGATGCCGCTGCTAAACATATTGAGGAATTTAGAACGCAGAATGCAGAATGAAGAATTCGTGCGCACCTTGATGAAAGAGGGAAACGAACTAATATTTAAAGACAACGGCGCGGTAAAAAATATTTCTCATGCGAAATTGTGTTCCCCTTCCTTAAAAGGAATTGAACCGGGAAAATATATTTCAATGCTGGAACTGCTGAATCCGATGCACAGGTTGTGGTCCGATGGATATTGGAATAAGCTTACAATTGCCCACGGCTGCTACTGGCGCAAATGCACTTTCTGCGATATTACTTTGGATTACATTTCTTCTTACTCGCCGGCTAATGCGGTTAGGGTAGTTGATTGGATGGAAGATTTGATTTCGCAAACCGGATCTACCAATTTTCATTTTACGGATGAAGCCGCTCCGCCTGCTCTTCTAAAAGAAATTTCCGTCGAGATATTAAAACGAAAATTAGCGGTAAGGTGGTGGGGAAACATTCGATTTGAAAAATCCTTCACCCGCGATTTGTGTAAATTAATGGCAGCCGCCGGATGCGTTGCCGTAAGCGGGGGAATCGAAGTAGCGGATGATCGACTCTTGAAATTGATCAACAAGGGAGTAACTATTGAGCAAGCGGTTAAATCGTGCGCAAATTTTAAAAATGCGGGGATAATGGTTCATGCGTATTTGATGTACGGATTTCCAACTCAAACCGAATTAGAAACAATTAACAGTCTGGAAATTGTCCGGCAGTTTATGAAGTATGGTTTATTCCAATCCGCTTACTGGCATTTGTTCACTCTCACGGTTCATAGTCCAATAGCTAAAGAACCTGCCAAGTACAAAATCAATATCGATTCACAACTCGATTGTCATTTCGCAAATAATAATCTCGGGCACAACGAAATTGAAAAAACAAATCATAAAAAATTCGGCGGAGGATTGAACAAAGCGTTGTACAATTACATGCATCAGGCCGGACTCGATTGGGATATCCAAACCTGGTTTGATTTTACGGTACCTAAAACTACCTTGAAAAAGAACCATGTAAAAAACATTCTTGAAGAGGAAAAAAATAGAATGTACAAAGACTGTTTAATTTCAGTTTGGCTCGGCAATAAACCGGAACTGACCGAAAATGAAAACGGATCGATTGAAATTTGTGTAAGGAATGATTCTGTTGAAGGAAATTGGGAATGCAGTAAAAGCATTGCTGGATGGTTGAATGAAAACATATTACAAACTATCGATGGCTCTGGAACGGATAGGATTAAGTATTTACATTGGAGAGAGACTTTTCCCGGGACAACTGACGAGTTTGAAAATTTTTTGAACAGCGATGTGTGGAAAGAACTGCGTGAACATTTTCTTCTTTTTGTATAAATAATACCCGGCTATAACTTGCATAAATTATAACCGGGCATTTAATCTTTACAGGAAATATAGCAACTGCCGCATCAGTCAAAGTGAGCGTTTATAAACGGCAGAACCTTTGCTATGCCTTTGTTATTTCTGGCAATGTTTATTAGGCCGATCTGCATTCCGTTAAGTGTGTCTGCCACGTTGAATAAACCTATTGTTAAACCTGTTTGCGTTCCGCTTATTTTATTGTAACATGAAATCGACATTCCGGTAAGATCGTCGATGTCTGTCCATAGAGCAGAAATATTTAACCCGGTAACAGCAGGCGATTCAACTTTATAACCGGTAATATTAAATCCTGTAATTCCGGTTTTGCTAACGAGCGCAAGCAAGGAATAATTCAATCCGCTGATCTCTTCTTCGGATACTACAGCCAAACCGCCGATGTTAATGCCCTGCATTCCTTCTTTTCCTACAAGAGCGAGACCGCCAAAGTTAATGCCTAGCATACTCTGATCCGAAACTAAAGCCAATCCGCCGAAATTAATTCCCGTCATTCCACCTTTTGTAACACATGCTAATCCGCCAAAATTTATTCCAGTCATCTCACCTTCGGATACCAATGCTAATCCGCCGCAGTTAATACCTGTCATATCGTTCTTGGAAACTACCGCGAGTCCGCCAAAATTAATTCCGGTTAATTCTCCGTTTCCAACCAGGGCAAGTCCGCCCGCTGTAATTCCGTTCACATCGCCGTTAGAAACAATTGCCAATCCGCCTACGGAAATACCCTGCAGTTCTTCTTCCGTAACAATTGCGGCAAGACCAAAGGAAAGGCCTCTGATTTTTCCTCCGGCAGGCGCTAATCCTAAAGCGACTCCGTTTATTTCGGAACCGGAACAATTATCGGGTTTCCAAAATGTAAAATTGATGCCGTTAATTCTGTTGATATCGCAATCGGAAAAGTTAAACCGTATTCCGTTCCAATTTTCTGAGTTACCGAAACTTATACCGCTGCTGTTTGAACCAAGATCTAAGCTGGAATGAGAACAATTTGATGTATCATCGTCCGACGACCAAAACGAATCATCCTGTGCAAATAAGGATGCGTTGAAAAATAAAATTACAGTAAGCAAGTAGATCTTTTTCATTTTATCATCTCGAATAATTTATTATCGGTGTTTTAGACTAATAAGCGATACTAAAAGTTACTTGGTTTACGACGGCTTTACTATTTTAAATAACGGATCAGCGGATTATTTCTTTTTCAGGAATCCGTATTTTCTGATGTGTTCGTAAGCCAGGTAGCCAACAGCGCCGGCTTGAATTGTTGCAAGAATATATTTAATTGCCTTCATACTTTCTATGCCGGCAAATTGCTGACGCAGGGGATTGAGTACGCTGGCTTTGAAGTTGGATTTCATCGGATCGTCCGACACCATTTCTCCAAGTTGCAAGCGGGTCTGAAGCCAGAGTGTGGAAGTATCGAGCTGTACCGGATTGCCCGGCAGTGGAATATAGTTGCTGTTGAAAGTTTCGCCGGTAAAACTTCTTTTGTTTAATTCGTTTTGAAGAAAAGTATCTACCGCTTTTTTTGAGGTATCCGGCGGCTGTTGCTTGTTTATCGACTGAGCGTTAATTCTAAATGCGCAGATACCAATCAATAATATAATAGAATTAAAAATTTGTGTCGTCCTCATCTTCGAACTCGTCGTCAAAAAATTCTTCGTCGTCCATGTTTAATTCCTCATCCTCAACTTTATCGGGTTCGGCATCCTCGTCAAATTCTTTATCGTCAATATCTTCCTTCGAGGATTCGTTTACGTATGTGCTCTCGGTATAAAAAGTATCCCGCGAAGTATAGTTATCGTCCATTCGATCCATAACATCGCCCATAAGTACATCAGTAAGATCTTCTTTCATCTCTGCAACGCCCACTTTTTTATCGGATTCGGATTTTTCAGATCCTGCTTCGGTGTCCATCCACATGTCTTGGATTGTTTGCTTGTCAAGTTTATGTAATTGATTGTTAATTTCTTTCTCAATTACTTGAAGATGACTTTGGTTCCACGTTCCTTCGTCGGAAAGCTGGGCCTTCATAAAATCCCAAAACGATCCTGTTTTTTTACCCGGCGCCGGAAGCTGTTTCAATGAAGCAATTACGTCTTCAACTATTTTATTTGTTTTGGCTGACACGATTACAATTCCCTTAAATATTCTCTTTAAAAAATTAGTAAATAAAAATAAAAGTCAACATGAAGAAATTTTTATAATTTTATTCTTTCAGTCAGCCCTAAGTTCCAGCAAAAAATTCCCGGAAGATTATTTGCAAACTTTATATCTTTCTCAAGATTATTTATTTGTTTGGTCGAATCCGGCACAAATTGTTGTATCAATTAAATTCACAGGTATATAGACGGATAGTTGAGTTGTTAAGTTTGCCAGTGTAAGTAGGATATTTTTGATGAAGTGATGCTGATTGTGGATTACGCAATTAGAAATGCCCCCGTAGCTCAGTGGATCAGAGCGTTGGCCTCCGGAGCCATGTGCGCAGGTTCGAGTCCTGCCGGGGGTACTTTGAAATGTAAGACCTGGGAATTCCGCGAGGTAGCAAAATCGTTAATTAACCAAATTAAATTTATTAATCACTTCTGAATTTATGTAAGCCAATCAATTGTTCACTTAAATAAGGTACCGGTCTTAGATTCTTCGTGAGATCTCGGAGATGCATAAATAAAATTTGTTAGCGGTCGAATTGCTTGCAACTATACAATATGATTAATACGAGTAAAGATTTATTTACAAAAACTTAAAAGAATAATTTTCTTGACATTCTAACCATTTCAGCCAATTTTTCCGAAAATTTATCCAACCATCATCGGGAATTTAATCTATGCGATCAATTAGAAATTTCTTTTTACTAATGCTGTTTGCTGTTTCATTTCAACCGCTGTTTTCGCAGACAGAAGACCAGTCTATACTTACATTAGATAGATTATTTAAAAAGCCGGAATTTTTTGGAGAAAGATTTGGACCGGCGCGATTTATTGAAAACGGGAAATATTATACTACTCTCGAAAAATCTCAGGATACACCCGATGGGCGGGATATTGTTCGGTATGAATCGGAAACCGGTAACAAAGAAATTATGGTTCCGGCCAAATATTTGATTCCCGAGGGAGAAACTAAACCGCTGTCGATAGCAGATTATAGCTGGTCTTCGGATAAATCCATGCTGATGATTTTTACAAACACTGCCAGGGTTTGGCGTTACAATACCCGCGGCGATTATTATGTGCTGAATTTAAATACTCATAAACTTTTGAAGTTGGGAGGGAATGCAAAACCTTCCACGCTTATGTTTGCAAAATTTTCGCCCGATAATAAAAAAGTTGCTTACGTTATGGAACATAATCTTTACTCGGAAGAATTATCCAACGGAAAAATAACGCAGCTCACATTTGACGGCTCAACTACAATTATCAACGGTACATTCGATTGGGTGTACGAGGAAGAACTTGACGACCGCGACGGTTTCCGCTGGAGCCCGGACAGCAAGTACATTGCATACTGGCAGCTCGACGCTTCCGGCGTTAAGGATTTTCTTTTGATAGATAACACAGATTCTCTCTATTCGTTTGTCAAACCTGTTCAATACCCAAAAGTTGGCACAACAAATTCCGCTTGCAAAGTAGGTGTAGTTCCTGCCGACGGCGGCTCAACCGTCTGGATGAAAGTGCCCGGCGACCCACGCAACAATTATATTGCAAGAATGGATTGGGCGGAGACTTCCGACGCTATTTCGATTCAGCATATAAACCGTCTCCAAAATCATATGGAAGTAATGCTTTGCGATATTAAAAATGGCGAAGTAAATACTATTCTTTCCGAAACAGACAAAGCATGGATCGATGTAACCGACGATATGCATTGGTTTAATAAGGGAAAAGAATTTACATGGGTAAGCGAACGCGACGGATGGAGACACGTTTATGTTGTTTCTCGCGACGGTAAGGATATAAAGCTGATTACCCCTGGCGATTTTGATGTGATTGAAATTGTTTCCATCGATTTCAGCGACGGATGGATTTACTACATTGCTTCGCCTGACAATGCGACTCAAAGATATTTGTTCAGAGTTTCGCTGGATGGTAAAGGCAAAATAGAAAGAATCACTCCGGCGGACGAAGTTGGAACGCACACTTATCAAATTGCCGACGGAGCTAAATATGCCATCCACACTTTTTCTACTGCAGATCAGCCGCCGGTAACGGATTTAGTTGAACTTCCGGGCCACAAGGTTATTAGAAAATTGGTTGAGAATAAAAAACTTTTTGAGAAAGTGAATGCTTTGAAAAGACTTCCTACGGAATTTTTCAAAGTTGATATTGGCAACGGAGTTACTCTTGACGGCTGGATGATTAAGCCGCCGTCCGCCGACGGCGGATTTGATCCGTCTAAAAAATATCCGGTGCTTTATTATTTGTACGGCGAACCGGCAGGACAAACAGTATTAGACCGCTGGTTCGGTACGCAATATTTATGGTACACAATGCTGGCGCAGCAAGGTTATATAATTGTAAGCGTGGATAACAGAGGCACACCGGCTCCGCGCGGCCGCGACTTTAGAAAATATCTTTACGGTAATGTGGGCACAATAACAGCAAAAGATCAGGCTGATGCAATGACTGCAATGATTAAAAAGTATGGTTTCTTTGATCCGGCAAGAATAGGAGTATGGGGCTGGAGCGGCGGTGCTGTTTCCACTCTTAATATGATGTTCCGTTACCCGGATATTTTTAGCACGGGTATGGCTGTTGCGCCTGTTACCGATGAAAAACTCTATGATTCAATTTATTCGGAACGTTATATGGGGCTGCCTTCAACCAACGAAAAAGGTTATGAAGAAAGTGCTGCTATAACGTACGCTCACCAGCTGAAAGGAAATTTACTGGTCGTTCATGGAACGGGAGATGATAATGTTCATTATCAAAATACCGAGCGATTGATTAACGAACTTGTTAAATACAATAAGCAGTTTACAATGATGGCTTACCCCGGAAGGTCGCACGGAATTTATGAAGGACAGGGTACAACACTTCACTTATATACTCTGTTGACAAACTACCTTGAAAGAAATCTTCCCGCCGGCGGAAAATAAAAATTCGTTTTCAATCCCCTCGCACGAGGGGATTGTTTTTTAAGCTTTTCTTTGTAAACTTGTCATTGAAAGTTTACGCATTAATTGAATTTGTCTAACTTATATTTCTCCTACGGTGCTTCTATGAAAAAAATTCTATTCATGCTTTTAATTTCTACCTCATTATTTGCGCAGCAGCATTACGTGTTTCCATATCAGGATCCAAATTTAACACCCGAACAAAGAGCTAAAGATATTGTTTCCCGAATGACGCTTGAAGAAAAAATTTCTCAAATGGTTTACAATGCATCTGCTATAGAAAGATTGGGCATTCCGCAATATAATTGGTGGAACGAATGCCTCCACGGGGTTGCGCGTAACGGACTGGCAACTGTATTTCCTCAGCCAATCGGTTTAGCTGCTACGTGGGATAAAAATTTAATTTATAAAGTCGGCAACGCAATTTCTGACGAAGCCCGGGCTAAATACAACGATGCTCAATCGAGAGGTTGGAGAGGAATTTATCAAGGTTTGACTTTCTGGTCGCCCAACATAAATATATTCCGCGATCCGAGATGGGGACGCGGCATGGAAACTTATGGTGAGGATCCGTATCTCACCGGGCAAATGGCCGTACAGTTTATTAAGGGATTGCAAGGCAGCGATCCGAAATATTTAAAAGTAGTTGCAACTGCAAAGCACTATGGGATTCACAGCGGACCCGAACCGCTCCGACATAAATTTGATGTTAATGTTACAGACTACGACCTCCGCGAAACCTATTTGCCGGCTTTCAAAATGAGTGTTCAGCAAGGGCATGTTGCATCGATCATGTGCGCGTACAACAGCTTCCGCGGCAGCGCTTGTTGCAGCAGCGATCCATTGCTCGATATGATTCTCCGTGATGAATGGGGATTCAAAGGTTACGTGGTTTCGGATTGCTGGGCAATCTCCGATATCTATGAATTTCATAAACAGGTTAAAAATGCGGAAGAGGCATCTGCCGTTGCGGTTAACGCCGGCACTGATCTCGAATGCGGAAATTCTTACCCAAAACTTTTTAACGCTGTTAGAAACGGATTAACTAAGGAATCTGAAATCGATACTTCATTAGTTCGATTATTTGAAGCGAGATTTAAACTCGGAATGTTCGATTCCGCCGCGATGGTGCCTTATTCAAAAATAAAAATGAATGTAGTCGATTCGAAAGAAAACAGAGAGTTAGCCGGACGAACCGCCCGGGAATCGATAGTTCTTTTGAAAAATAATAATAAGATTCTTCCGCTAAAGAAAAATTTAAAAACTATAGCGGTGATAGGACCGAACGCTAACGACGAAGAGGTGCTTCTGGGAAATTATAACGGCATCCCCTCATTTACTAAAACTCCTCTTCAAGGAATTATCGATAAGGTGGGCGGCCATACAAAAGTAATTTACGAACGCGGTTGCGACGTTGCCGAAAATATTTCTTCGTTCGAAATTATCCCTTCGGAATTTTTATTCACTTCACTCGATAAAAAACAGCACGGGCTTAAACGCGAGGTTTTTGATAATGCCGAATTTAAAGGTAAACCTTATATTGAAACATTTGATAAAAAAATTGATATAAGATGGTTGAAAGATTCGGCTGATAAAATTTTTGAGGGCGGCAAAAGCATCCGCTGGAGCGGATATTTAATTCCTTCAAAAAGCGGCAGCTATAAAATTGGCGGCTATGGCGGCGAAACATTTAGCATTTATCTTGATGATTCCTTGGTTGCTAAACTTGAAGACCGTCATGAGTGCGCAAAGGATTTTAAGGAAGTTACTCTTGAGGCCAATAAACCATACAGAATAAAAATAGATTATCTCAATCCTTCCGGTTTTGTTCAACTGCAATTAATATGGTCGGCGCCGGATGAAAACGGCGAAGACCGCGCAATAGCTGCCGCCAAAAACAGCGATGTAACAATTTTGTGCATGGGGCTTTCTCCCCGTTTGGAAGGCGAAGAATTGCCGCTCCACATTAAGGGCTTTGACGGAGGCGATAGGGAAACTCTTGATTTGCCGGACACGCAGGAAAATCTGATAAGAAAAATCTCCGCTCTCGGTAAGCCGGTTGTGCTTGTATTGCTCAACGGCAGCGCCCTGAGTATTAATTGGGAGAATGAAACCATACCCGCAATTGTTGAATCGTGGTATGGCGGCGAGTCAGCCGGAAGCGCGATTGCGGATGTTCTCTTCGGCGATTATAATCCTGCAGGAAGATTGCCTGTTACTTTTTATAAATCTGTAAATCAGCTTCCGGATTTCACGGATTATAATATGCCAAGCGGTAATTCTTCCTATCTTAACGGAAATATAACCGTAACGTACAAATCAAAAACCCTTGGCAGAACCTACCGTTATTTTGAGGGAGAACCTCTTTATCCGTTCGGTTACGGTTTAAGCTTCACAACTTTCGAATACAAAAATTTGCGGCTGAGCAAAGATAAAATTCAAAACGGAGAGTCGACCAAACTATTTGTCGACGTGAAAAATACCGGCAAAGTTTCCGGCGACGAAGTTGTTCAGCTTTACGTTAGAGGTTCAAACTTTGATACCGGCGGAGCGCTGGAATCTTTGAAAGGTTTCGAAAGAATTTCTCTGAAGCCGAATCAAACAAAAACGGTTGAGTTTGATATTACGCCCGAATCGCTTCAAGAATATTTCGGCGATAAAGGATTTGTCGTTAATAAGGGCGAGCATTTTCTTATGATCGGTCCGTCTTCGGCAAGATCAACTTTGAAAGAAATAAAATTAATCGTGGAATAGTTGCCGTAATTTTATATTCATTAGGATAAATAAGGATCGCTGCAATTTGTGTTCTACAAGAGCGCATAAATTGAAAAAAATATTTTGGATATTCTTTCTTCCGGCCATGTTAACGGCTCAGCATTTGAAAGTCGGCGATCCTTACTTAACCTTCCGTGCCGAAGCGCATGATCCGCTTTATACTACCTACACAGCCGCAATGGAACGCTCCCGTCTTTACGGCGATAAGGGTTACAAGATGGATTACTATTCCGACTGTATGCCGGTAAATTATTCGGGTGATCAAGTCGGAAGATTTTATTGCGTTTGGAAAGTTGACCAGGTTGTTGTTATGAATACCGGCGAATATTTCCAACGACCGGTTGTAACCTCTTCTTTTCCTGATATGGCAATTATGGAATATCAACCGTTCAGGGGAATCAAGGTTCAGGAAACTTTCTTTGTTTACAGCTCATCGATTGCTGTAGTTAACCTGCAAATTAAAAATGACGACAATATAAATCATGAACTTGAACTCTATCCCGTTTTAGAATTAGGCAACGATTCGCTTCTTATAAAAAATTACGATAAAGAACACAACGGCTACCTAACTTATCATCATGAGTCCAAATACAGACTGATTAGCTCTCTTTACAAAAATGCGCCGTATCCAACCGAGACTTGTGATTTCTTTACGGCAAATTTTAAACCTTACTCTTACGGCGGTTATCTCGAAAACATCGATCAATTCTACAACACAATAAAAACAGATTGGTATGCCGAGAACCGGAACGACTCCTTAAATCACAAAACTTCCGGCAATGTAAATTTTGTATCGCTTCACGGAAAATTTTATTTGAAGCCCGGGGAAGAAATTAATGTTAGATATTTCCGGGGCTGGATCGATCAAAAAGAAGATGTACAAAAACTCGCCGATGAAATCGAAAAGCTTAAAACGGGATCGCTCCAAAAATATGTTGATGCCGATACGAAATTGTTTTCGCATATCCCGCAAATCAAATTTAAATCTCAGGATGAAAAATTAGTTTATCTCGGCGCGTTTAATCTTGTTCGCGGATGCATGCTTCCGCCGACAGAAAAAACAAAATATAATTTTTACGTTTTCTCCCGCCAGCCGTTGTGGGGATGGGGTCACGGTCACCAGGTTCTTCATGAATCATTGAGTATGCTGGCGTACGCGTATCTCGATCCGCAGTCTGCGGAAGAATCGCAGCGCGTTTACATGGAACAGCAGCGCAGCGACGGACTTATCGCTTACAGGCATGGTCCGCGCGGATTGCAGGACTATCCTCACTTCAGCAAGGAGTTGAATAAAGAAATGTCCACAACCTCTGCTCCGTTCTTTAGCTGGACTAACTGGGAGATTTACAAGGTAAGCAAGGACGAAAAATTTTTGGAAGATGCTTATCGTAGTGGTGTTGAATACACAAAATGGTTGATGGAAAATCGCGATGTAGATCACGATGGATTATTCGAGTGGGGGCCGTACGGCATTATTGAAAATGTCCGCGATTGGTACAACGCCGTATTTCAAGTGAGTAAGGAAAGACATCTTGATGTTGATAAGGAAGATATATCTGACGAATTGGATTGCGCCGATCTCACGTTCATGATGATCAAAGAGATGCATTCTCTTTCATCAATGGCCAATGAGCTTGGATTAAAAAAGGAATCCTTGGAGTGGGAGAGTAAAGCCCTGCAGACTACAAAACTTGTGAATGAAAAAATGTGGGATGACAGCAGTAAGTTTTATTATTCTATAAACAAAAAAGACGATTCGTTTAAGTTTTTGACGCGCGATTTGCGTAGAATGGAAATAGTCGGATTCCTTGCTTTATGGGCCGAAGCGGCACCTAAAGATAGAGCCAAACATTTGGTTAAGCATCTTACAAACCCGGATAAGTTTTGGCGCAAATATGGTGTTCCGACACTAGCCGCGGATGATGTCTGGTACACACCATATGTCGATTACTGCTGCAAGTGGAACGGTCCGGTTTGGCTATTGTGGAATTACATGGTGCTCGACGGTTTGAAAAAATATGGTTACAAGAACTTAGCAAATGAAATAGCAGATAAAATGATGCTTGCGGTTTCTACGCAGCTAAAAAAGAATCATAACTTTTGGGAATCCTACAGTCCCGATAATGAAGTTCTCAACTCGCCGCCAAATTATATCTGGGATTCTATAATGGCGCGGGTTCTAATTGAAAAGTATAAATGAGTCGCGGTAATTTTATTGTAGTTTTGTTATGTAATGTCTAAACTACAATGGTTATAAAATAATTTCGGAT
>DAIEQA010000109.1:0-68312 GCA_027348115.1 Ignavibacteriales bacterium | reverse complement strand
GGCAATCCTATGAACGCCATAGAAGACAATGAGTTCAGCCGCACATGGCAAAAATTAGGCGCAGACATTGAGAAACCGGCGGCAGTGTTATGCATCTCGGCTCACTGGGAAACCGACGGAACATTTGTTACGGCTATGGAGCGGCCCAAAACAATTCATGATTTCTACGGATTCCCAAACGAACTTTTTGCCGTCAATTATCCTGCCCCGGGAAATTCAATACTTGCCAATGCCGCAAAAGAAATAGTAACCAAGACGAATGTTGAGCTTGATAATTCATGGGGGCTCGACCACGGTACATGGAGCGTACTTAAACATATTTACCCTGCTGCCGATGTTCCGGTTGTTCAGCTTAGTATTGATCATAACAAATCGCCACAATGGCATTACGAACTGGCGAACGAACTTTCCGTTTTAAGGAAAAAGGGAATTCTAATTATCGGCAGCGGCAACATTGTACATAATTTAAGATTAGCCGATTGGCGAAATCCACTCAGCGCATACGATTGGGCGGATGAAATGAATTCCAAATTCAAAGTGCTAATCGCAAACGGAAATTACGGAGATTTGATTAACTATCGCTCTCTTGGCAAGGAAGCGATGATGGCTGTTCCTACCGCCGAACATTACATTCCTTTGCTTTACATACTCGGTCTGAAAAATGAAAACGAGTCGATTGAATTTTTCAACGACAAAACAATTATGGGCTCGCTTTCGATGACATCAATAAAGATATCTTAATCCGTCGAAATAATAGTTTCTATTATTTATATTTATATTGCCATCATATATTAACTGCCAAATAAACAACTATCTGCGAGGTAAGTATGCAAAATCAAATTGCTCTTTACCCGTTGGAAACAATTCAAAAGAAACTCGACGAGCTGAAATCAAAAATCAATCTTCAAAAATCGCTTGGAGAATCTATCTCAGCCGAATTTGAGTCCTTGTATTCAACCTTTGAATCAATAAACGGCTTATTTACAGATGTCCGTGAACATTTTGAGTCTTTAGGACAGTACTCTGATTCCTTAGGAAACACTTCTGATTCTTTACGTCCTAAATATGATTCTTTACATCAACCACTTGATTCTGATCGCCAAACAGATGATTCTATTCGTCCTACTTTTGATTCAATTCGTCGTCCAGATGATTCTTTACATCATCCAGATGATTCAATAGTACAGCAGAGTGCCTCAAATACAGAGCAAAATGAAGCTAAAAACGGCCGGAACGAATTAAAGGAACTAATCATTAATTTATCTAAAGAGCAGCTAAACCTAAAATTTCCGCAAACTAAGGTGCCGGAACGTATAGCGGTTATAATTAACGGATTGAAAGAATCAACACAATTAAGCGTTGCTCAAATGGTAAAGTTGACAAGTACATCAAGAGCTACAATAACACGGGATACTATCGTTTTAAAAAAGCTCGGCTGGATCGAATTCCACGGCTGCAAAAAGAAAGGATATTATACCTTGACGGAGGAAGGAAAAACGGCAACATCAATAAATATATAAATCAAATATACTGTTTTTCTCCGCGCTATCTGCGCTACACTTTGCCGTCTCAGCTTAAAAAAGGGATCTTTATTAAACGCAAAGTTCGCAAAGGAAATAATTTCCAAAATGAATAGAACCGCGAAAACAAAACAGCTGTTTAGATGTACAACGCTTGTACAAATTTGATAATATAATTTTAACAGGCGGTATAAATCCGCTGAAATAAAACTTTGGAGGATTAGTTATGCAAACAAGAACACTTGGCAAAAACGGGCCGGTAGTATCGGCAATAGGACTCGGCTGCATGGGCATGTCGGAGTTTTACGGAATCGGCGACGACGCCGAATCAATCTCCGTAATTCACCGCGCTTTGGAACTTGGAATTAATTTTCTCGACACTGCCGATATGTACGGCGTAGGGAAAAATGAAATTCTTGTCGGCAAAGCCATTAAAGATCGACGCGATAAAGTTTTCCTCGCAACTAAATTTGGAAATGTTCGCGGACCAAACGGGGAATTTCTTGGAGTAAACGGCAAGCCGGAATACGTTCGCGCCGCGTGCGAGGCAAGTTTAAAGCGATTGGGAATTGAAGTGATCGATTTGTATTATCAGCATCGAGTGGATATAGAAGTTCCAATAGAAGATACTGTTGGTGCGATGGCAGAACTTGTTAAAGAAGGCAAAGTACGCTTCTTAGGATTATCTGAAGCAGCCGCGCAAACAATCCGCCGTGCAGATAAAGTGCATAAGATAACCGCGCTTCAAACCGAATACTCTTTGTGGACGCGCGATGTAGAAGCAGAAATACTGCCGGCTACCCGTGAGCTTGGAATCGGATTCGTTGCTTACAGTCCGCTTGGAAGAGGATTTCTTACTTCCCGTTTCAAATCTCAAAACGATTTCGGCGAAGCAGATTTTAGAAAGAATCATCCGCGATTCCAGGAAGAGAATTTCAAAAAGAACATGAATCTTGTACAAAAAATTGAAGAGGCCGCAAAAGTTAAAAACTGCACGCCGGCACAACTGGCTCTTGCATGGGTGCTTGCTCAAGGTGAAGACATAGTTCCGATTCCGGGAACAAAGCGCATGAAGTATCTTGAGGAAAACATAAAAGCTGTTGAAATAAACCTTAGTCGTGATGAGATAAATTATTTGAATGAATCAATTCCAGCCGGTGCTGCGGCAGGTTTAAGATATCACGAAAACGGGATGAAGACAATCAATAGATAAATATCTTAAAATAATTTTAATAGAGAGATGATATGATACTGGTGAAAAGGACAACCAGTGATAATGCGGACTTCAGAAAACTGATTGTTGAATTGGATAAAGATTTAAACGGCCGTTACGGCAAAGATCAGGAAGTATATGATCAATACAATGTAATCGATTATATTGATACCGTTGTTGTAGCGCATGACGATGATTCGGCGGCGGGCTGCGGATGCTTCAAAAAATACGACGATAAAACCATCGAGATAAAGAGAATGTTTGTTAAGAGTGAATTCCGCGGCAGAGGAATTTCCAAACTTGTACTTAGCGAACTAGAAGCATGGGCAAAACAGTTGGGTTATGCAAGCGCAATTTTAGAAACCGGAGTTTATCAACATGAAGCCCTTGGTCTCTACGAGAAGAGCGGGTATTCAAGAATTCCAAACTTCGGTCAATATGCAAACATGCCGCACAGTATCTGCATGAAGAAAGACTTGGAATAATTCAACATAACAACAAGGGACTCTCTCAGAGTCCCTTTTATTTCTCCGTATTAAAAACTACAAACATTTTTATTCTATTTTGAATATTTCTCTATGCCCTCCTTCTATGTTGTCTATATACCCTTTCATTATCTCATCCAGTTGAGGTTTGGAACTAAAGCCGGAAACTTTCGCTTCGAAATGAGCGAGACTTTCCACCTCTGTTTGAACTACAACGGTCCAATAATTTGAAACAACATCCGTCATAACTTTGATGTTCGAAAATCCCTCGGCTTCCATAAAGGGAATTGCCTGCTTCATTGTACTAACAAGATTTTTAGCTTTGCCGGGTTTAGCTTTAAAAACATCCCGTATAAGAAGCATATCTATATCCTTTCTTTTTATTTTTCATGAAGAATTATTACGCCGGTTGAAACATAGCTGTTCAAAATTTTTCTTTCAACGGCAATAATCAAATGCCGTCAGTTTTTAATATCTTAGATAAAAGAATCGGGAAGACTTATGAATTTTAACGTCACAAAAAGCAACATAGTTTTTGAAGGCAAAGTGTTCGACGTAAAGGTCGATGAAATAGAATACAACGGCAGCGGTAATAAAGCATCCCGGCAGGTGGCCGTTCATCCGGGAGGCGCAGTTATTGTTCCGCTATTAGGTAACGGCAAAATTGTTTTGATAAAACAATACCGCTATCCTCACAACGAAATTATTTTTGAATTGCCCGCCGGTAAACTGGAAAAAGGCGAAGACCCGCAGGTTTGCGCAACAAGGGAATTAACGGAGGAGACAGGCTACTCCGCTAAAAAAATTTCCAAGCTCGGTAAAATTTATACAACCCCCGGTTTCTGCGACGAAGTACTTCACATCTATCTTGGACAGGAATTAACCGCCGGAAACCATGCGCGCGAAGAAGGCGAAGAAGGAATGGAAATGTTTGAATTCACCATTGAGGAGATTAGTGAAAAGATTCGCACCGGAGAAATTGTAGATGCCAAAACTATTTGCGGCGTCTCGATGTACCGCTTGAATGCAGAATTATGAATGCAGAGTTCAGAATGTAATTCATAAAAGCCTTTCATTCTGCATTCATAATTCTACACTCTGAGTTCACTCATTCGTAAGCTCCTCCAATTCAACTTTATGAATGTGGGTAACTTTCTTTCCTAAAAATCTTTCGGCTACTTCACGGAATTTTGTAGGAACGTCGCTCACATAAAACTCGCTTACGCCATGATGAACCGATTGATTTCTCAATCCTCTTCCGTTTAAATAATCCTCTACCAATCTGGCTGCGGGCGTACCGGAATCAACAAGCTTAACATTCTTTCCAACAACTTTTTGTATCACATCTTTTAAGATGGGATAGTGCGTGCAACCAAGTATTAAACTATCTATTTTCTTTTCTTTAAACCCGGATAAATATTCTTTCGCAACAAGTTCAGTTACCTTCGTGTCAATCCATCCTTCTTCCGCCAACGGAACAAAGAGCGGACAGGCCTGCTCAAATACTTTTACTTTCGGATTAAGCTTCTTCAGCTCATTTGAATAAGCTTTATTATTCACAGTAGCGTTTGTACCGATTACGCCTACAACTCTTTTCTTCGATTCGTTCAAGGCCATCTTAGCGCCGGGTTCAATCATACCGATAACAGGGATGGTTAAAAATCTTTTCAGTTCGTTCAGCGCAACAGACGATGCCGTGTTGCAGGCAACTACGAGCAGTTTAATATTTTTTCTCAAAAGAAAATTTGCCGCTTGGATGGAATATTCAATAACCGTTTCGTTGGACTTTGAGCCGTAAGGAACGCGCGCCGTATCGCCAAAGTAAACAATATTTTCATTCGGCATTAATTGCGAGACTGACTTGACTACGGTTAATCCTCCTATTCCGGAATCGAAAAATCCGATCGGGTTTGTTCTGTTCATAAAATTCAATTGTCACCTAAAGCATTTCTTCTATTGTTTGGGTTAATTCGTGAGAGATAAGTTCGTATACATCGAGCGAAAGTTTTTTGCGGTTGCGGTCGAGTATGTAGAACGAATCGACTATATCATCCGCCTTTGTGGATATCTTGGCAAAGTAAATCGAAAGTCCAAGCTCGTTCATCTTTTTGGTTATCTGGTAAAGCAAGCCAAGGCGGTCCGGCGAGAAAATATCTATGATTGTGTACTTATCGTGTTTCTCAAATTCTATTTTAATTTTACCTTTGCGCTTGAAAAGTTTGTTTTCCAGCCGCCACCATTTGGATCTTATCTGGTTAAACTCCTTAGTAATCTGCAATTCGTTTTCCACGGCAAGGTAAATATCGTTGGTAATTTTGGAATATCGTTCTTCATCAACAAGTTTGTTCGTGCGGAAATCCGAAACGTTGAAGCTATCAATAACAATTCCGTCTTTCCTCGTAAAGATTTTTGCGTCGTGAATATTAAGATCGTTTATGGAAAGCGCGCCGCACATTCTTGAAAGCAGCGCTTCGCTGTCGCGGGTGATAATTGTAACCGAAGTGAATGTTCCGTCGGTTTTAAAGAATACGGAAACGGGCGAACCCTTTTCTATTTCCTCTATGTGCTGGTTGATTTCTTCAAGCGAAAAATACTGCAGGTAGCCGAGATCATTTATCGATTCGATATGATCTTTCACTGAATCCTCGGAATAAACTTCCGAGCCGCTTATAATTTCCTGCAAACTATACGACAACAATTCCTGCCCGGTAATTCTGTCGTCGAGCATGGTTTTGGTTTTCCTGTAAAGCTCATTCAACAGGTCGCTCTTCCATTGCGTCCAAACTACCTGCGATACAGCGGAAAGATCGGAGTACGTTACAAGATAAAGCAGGTCAAGATAATTTGAATTGGAAAACAGCTCGGCAAAATTGTTAAGCGTGGAAGCGTCGTTAAGATTACGTCGGAACGCAACCTGTTCCATTGTTAAATGCTGGCGAACAAGGAACTGCACGGTTTCAATTTCTTCAAGCCCGTATCCAAGCCGCTCCATAACCGAGTTCGCAATTTCGGCCCCGATAATTTCATGACCGGAAATGCTTATCGGTTTGGCGATATCATGGAACAGCATCGCAAGGTAGAGAATATCCTTATCCCTAATATTTTGGAATAGCTTGCCAAGAGGCGAGGAATCGAGCGCGAGCTTTTCCAAATTGTTAATTGCAATAAGCGTGTGTTCATCTGCCGCGTAACAATGATAAACTCCCGGCTGAAAAAATCCGTTGAGATCTTTGAACTCAGGCAGGAAAGCGCTGAGCACGCCAAGTTCATTCAACACGGCTAAATTGCTTCCTACATTTTTCGGAAGTCGTAAAATTTCTCTAAAAAAAACCGATGATTGCGGTTCCACAGTTTGAGTGGCTTCAAGATCAACAACGGCTTCAATTATTGTCGATCGAAGCTGTTCATCGAAATGCGCGTCATGAAGTCCGCGGTAGTAAAACGCGCGGAGTATCACCGAAAGCGTCATCGGCGAATCGGTTGCTTTTGCAATTACATTGCCGGTTAATTTATAGTCCTCATCAAGATTTATGGAAAGAAAATTACTGAGCGGCGGAGTCATCTCTTCGTAAAACCGCTGCATCATTGTGTGCGTAAAACGTTTTATAATATTGGCAGACTCAAAATACTTGCGCATGTAACTGTGCCAGCCCTCGGTGCCGAAACCGTGAACAGCAGCAATTTTTTCCTGGTAGCTGAATTCGAGCCGGTCGTTTTTATGCCCGCTCAGCAGATGAAGATGATTGCGCGTATGAAGAACGTAGCGATAACTTTCCTGCAGCCGCGCAATTGCCCGCGGCACTAAAACTTTATCGCGCTTTAGAAAAGTCAAAAAGTATTGAGTCTGCGTTATTTCTTCCTGCGATGTAAGAAGAAGATTATTTTTCAACGAATAAATCCATTCAACCATCTGAAGATCCCGAAGGCCGCCGGCGGTATACTTAACATTTGGTTCGAGCACCTTGGCGGATTCTCCGTACTTTTCATAACGGAGATAAAGATCGTCGTAGTATTGAAGAATCAGTTTCCGTTTGTTCTTTTCGGAAAGAGGAGCTAAAACTTTTCCGTTCCATTCGTTGTATATTTTTTCATTCCCAAAAATGTATCGGGTCTCAAAGAATTGGGTAAATGCCTCGATATCTTCTTCAAGGAATCTTTTAATATCCGAAAAATCGCGCACCGTATGAGAGACTTCTATGCCGGAATCCCACAGCATTGTAACGCAGTCTTTTATTGTCTGCTCGTTTCCCTGCACCTTATCGAATATGAACATCATATCGATATCGGAATACGGGGAAAGCTCTCTGCGACTGAAACTACCGACTGAGGCAACTGCACATTTAAGTTTCATATTCTTAAGAACGAGTTGAATATATTCTTCAACCAGCACACTCCACTTAACGCAGAACTTAAACGGATCTTTCAGAATTTCTTCGTCATGAAAAATTCTGTCGCGATCGGCAAAAAACTGCTCTTTTATTTTTAGGGATTCTTCAATCATATACAATTAATAGTAGGGGCGAGGAAATCTCGCCCCAATAATACCACATTGTTCAATTGTAGTTACAATTTAGCAAAACGAGCCTGGAAAAACCGTAAATGTTTCGGCTCGTATACCATTTTTAATCCTTTGATTTTCTTTCTTTCGCTGAATACTTCCGCAACGGATTCAACCATCACATCAATATGTGCTTGAGTATATACACGTCTCGGGAATGTTAAGCGCACAAGTTCGAGTCTTGGATAACGATTCTTCCCGGTTTGAGGATCCCGCCCGGCAGATACTATGCCGCGTTCCATTCCGCGCACACCGCTGTCAAGATAAATTTCAGAAGCTAAAGTTTGTGACGGGAAGAAATCCTGTTTCAAATGAGGTAAGAATTTTTTTGCGTCAAGAAATATAGCATGACCACCAAACGGATAAACCAGCGGTATATTATATTTCTCAAGCTGTTTGCCGCAGTATTCAACTTGGCCTATTCTCGCTTTGATGTTGTCGAACTCAACCATTTCTTCTATTCCGCGTGCCATAGCTTCCATATCTCGGCCGGCTAAACCGCCGTATGTATGAAGTCCTTCATAAACAACAACCATGTTTCTTGCTTCTTCGTAAACATGTTTGTTTCTTGTTGCCAAAAATCCTCCGATGTTAACCATCAAGTCTTTCTTTGCGCTTACCCACAAGCCGTCGAAGTATGAACACATTTCTTTAAGAATAGAAGCAATGGTTTTATTAGCGTAACCTTTCTCGCGAACTTTAATGAAGTATGCGTTTTCTGTCGCGCGGGTAGCATCGAACCAAAGCTTAATGCCGTGTTTTTGAGTAAGCTTGTAAATCTCTTTTAAGTTTTCCATAGAGAACGGCTGGCCGCCGGCCATGTTAACCGGTCCGGCCATGCTGACGTACGGAATTTTTTTAGCGCCGACTTTTTTAATCAGGTCGCCGAGTTTTTGTGGATCGATATTGCCTTTGAAAGGATGGGGATTCTGAGCGTCGTGAGCTTAATCTATTATAACGTCTACAAATTTTCCGCCAGCCATTTCCTGGTGCTCGCGAGTGGTTGTAAAATACATGTTGCCGGGAATGTAATCGCCAGGGGTAATCATAATTTTGGAAATTATATGTTCAGCAGCTCTTCCTTGATGAGTAGGAACAAAGAAAGGCATGCCGTAATACTTTTTAATGTTGTCCCAAAGATGATAGAAGTTTTCGCTGCCGGCGTAGGCCTCATCGCCGAGCATCATTCCGGCCCACTGGTAATCGCTCATTGCGTTGGTGCCGCTGTCTGTGAGCAAGTCGATATAAACGTCCCGAGACTTTAAAAGAAATGTATTATACCCTGCTTCTTTTGCTGCTTTCTGACGGTATTCTCTTGTCGTCATTCTAATGGGCTCAACCATTTTTATTTTAAATGGTTCGGCCCAGCTTCTTTTAATTACTTTTTTTGCCATGTCTTCTCCAAAAAAATTAATTACTAATAATTAGTTAATTAGAATTAAGCTGGGAATTCATGTTCCGTCAGACAAATTTTTTCTTCAATTTTTTCCTTCTCTGCTCGGCAATTATCTCCGATGAAATTCCGCCGCGCGTGTTAAACTTAGCGGTAATTTTTATATAGCGCGGTTTCATCACTTTGTCCAAGTCGTTTAATATCTTGTTGGTTACCGCCTCAAAGAATATTCCATCGTTGCGGTAAGACTGCAAATAAAATTTGTAGCTCTTTAACTCGACGCAGATTTTTTCCGGTATGTATTCGAGAATGATAGTGGCAAAATCGGGCTGACCGGTCTTAGGGCAAAGCGATGTAAACTCTGGCGCCGTGTGGATTATTATGTAATCCCGCTCCGGATTTGGATTAGGAAATGTATCAAGGATTTTAGTTTTGTCGGTCATATATAACTCAGTTAAATAAAATTCAATTTATAGAATACAGATCAAACTGATTTAACAGATCTGCGCAGATAAAAATTAGACTCTTCATTCAAACTCAAAAGCATTTCAAGCCATATTTGAGAAATCAATTTTATTTAAGACACTTAATAACGAAAGAATTCGGTTTTCCTTATACTCATTTTCAGAATCAAATAAATTTTGTGATAGAACTCTTTGAAGTCTTTTATCCTCCTTTGCCGCAACTTTAATCTTATCATAATGATCCAGCATCACAAGTTCCCTTTTCATGAACCAATCAGATAGGATTGCTTTGTATTTCCCTTTATCTACTGCGATGTTTTTTACATCATTAATAAAATCAAATTTATCCATGAAATCAGGTTGTGCAATTTTATTAATAATTTCTAGAATATCTTCCATGGTATTTTTCTCTTGTGAAAGGAAATCCCAAAGTTCGTTTGAAAGTAAAACTTCTTCATTTGCAAAATATTTTTTGAAGTCAACACTATAATCGAAAAAACGCTTTTTATCATAACCACATTTTTCTTTATGCAGTGGATCAAATGGAAAACCAAGATAAAAATGAATTTCTTTCGCTGGAAATCTATTTTTCAAAGCAGCTTTTCCATTCAAGAATTTACTTTTCTGCTCTTTAAAAACATCACTATTAGGTTTGACTGTCTTTAGCTCAATTAAAGTCAAACTTGTTTCATCTTCAAAGAATACATCTGCTGAAAAGTTTGGTGCGTCGATTTCTCCGACATCAAGTTTCAAGTAAATTTCTTCATTTTCAGAAAATAAGTTTGGCAAACGAGTTGAATTCTTACATGAAGCTATTATCCCGTTAATCACTGATTGCTGATGATCGTTTATCTTAAGATTTGCGAATTTTCTTTTCTCGCCGTCGCAAAGTATGTGAGCTGTTTTTTCAAAAAATGATTGACCTAAGCGAGTATTCAAACCATGCATCCAACTTGCGAGGCTCACAAAAATTGGTATATCAGTTACATAATGTTCAATTCTCAATTTAAATGCATTTAGAAAAGCTTCATGGAATGGTGCATTACGATTATTTGAGGCATCTTCTGGAAAATCATCGAATTTTGATTTTACAGTTTTAACTACCTCCAAAGCAATTTTTTCTTTTTTTAATGAGTCCATTTAGTTCCCCTTGAAATGAAATATACTTTCTGAGTACGCAGCTTTGTCTTTTTCAGTTCTGTTCAGTACAGGCCGTTTGAACTGTTGGACTATTCTCATCCCGGATTTTTCTGCAATCTTTGTGTACATATCATATTTATCATTAGCAACAAGAAAAACATTATAATCTTCTTTTAAATACTTTTTACAATTAATTAATACAGCTGATATCCCTTCGATATATGATTTCTTTGCCTCACTTCCCTGTCCTTTGAAAAGTGGTCCTATTTCTAATTCGTCTTTTCTTTTTAAACCGAACAAATCGTAAGCGTAAGCATGTTGCTCATGATAATTAATCAAACCAACGTATGGTGGACTAGAAAATATTCCGCTGATCTTTTGATCTTTAATTTGTTTGGCAAAACCCGGATTAACTTTTTCAATTGCAGAGAACAAATTGATTTCCCTACTATCGCCCGTAATGCAATGCTGATATGTATTCGTTCTTAATTTATTAAATTCAGTAAGACGTTTCAGAGTGTCAATGGAGTACCTTTCCCACCAGCTTAATATTGAAAACAATGGCTTGCAAATCTTCCCATGCTTAGAACAATAATACGTTGTTGTTATTGGCTCAAGAAGTGTTGCTAAGTCAGAATGAGTTGTTGCGCGACAAGAACGAATAGTACGACTGAGAATGATAGATACAATTTTTTTTATTTCCGGGATCTTTATTTTTTTTTATCAAATCGAAAACGAACTCTATTTCTGATCTAACTTGTTGAAGAAACCATTTATCTAAAAAAGTATCTGATTTCCCTTGCTTTAATTCAATTTCAAACTCTTTAACTAATTTTTTATAGATAGGGAGAAATTCATTTTCCTTTGCTTTCCCGTATTCTTTTTCATCTATTTCATCATTGTTTATCCTTAGCTTGTATTCTGGAGAAGGAAAATATTCATTATTAAACTTCGAGAGTTTATCAAGCAACTCTTTCTCAAACTTTACTGTCTTGGAGTCATAAATAAATTGTCGTAACTCCTCTGTGATTTTTTGTATCTCAATTTTTAGCTCAAATAAATTATACTTACCAATTTTGGCATTACTCATCAATGAATTAAAAGATGAAATATCAACGCCAAGACAATTCATCCCAAGTTCATTAGCTTGTACTAGAGTTGTTCCGCTTCCACAAAATGGATCGAGAACGATATCTCCTTTGTTGAAATAAACTTCCTTTTTAAATTCATCCGTGTGATCATCCAGAAAATATTCCACTAGTTGCGGAATGAATTTACCTTTATATGGATGAAGTCGATGGACATGTTTAGTAGTTTGAAATTCCTTGTATTGCTCGAATGATAAATGCCAATCTATGTCATTTCCGAGTTTTTCTTTCCAGTTGATTTGTCGATTCCCATAATACGAATCATAATAGCGAATCAACTCCTTTTTGCTTACAAGGGTGTTACCATTATCTGAAAATTTTTTGATTCTTCCATAATTAACTAAATAAGAAATATTTGACGGAGTGATATCCTTCTTCAGTTGAATACTAATCCATTCACTTGCTTCTTTTATCGTAATTAATTCTTGGTTCATTTTTTTTATTCTTTCAATTTCCTTTACAACTGATATTGCTTATGTGATAACATACATAAAAAAGCTCTACACTCTTCATTCTGAATTCTTCATTCTACACTCAAAAATAATCCGGCCTAATTTTATACGCAATCGGGTCGTCAACGCCGGCAAGTCGAAAACCGCGCAGACGGAAAGCGCAGCTGTCGCATACACCGCAGGCTTCATCTTCGCTTTGATAACACGACCACGTTAAATGAAGCGGCGCGCCGAGCTCCATTCCCTTCTTTACAATTTCCGCTTTGGATAAATAAATTATAGGCGTTTCAATTTTTATATGGGTAGAAGGTTTCGTTCCGATATCGACCATCTTTTCAAACGCTTCGTAAAACTGTGGACGGCAATCCGGGTATCCGCTGGCGTCTTCGTAAACCGCGCCGATGTAAACCGAACCGGCATTTAAGACTTCAGCCCAGCTTACACACGCACTTAATATATTAGCATTGCGAAACGGCACATACGAAGTGGGAACTTCTTTGTTTGCCAAATCCGCTTTTGTTACCTCAATTTTTTGATCCGTTAAAGACGAGCCGCCGATCTTTGCAAAGTGCGAAAGATCTATTACCAGGCGTTTATCTACATTATAAAAATCGGCAATATCGTTAAACGCTTTAAGCTCGCGGGCTTGAGTACGCTGACCGTAATTTATATGTATTAAAGCCAGTTCCGAAGTTTGATTTGCAATTGCCGCGGTAACGCAGCTGTCCATTCCGCCGCTAACCGCAACCACTGCTAATTTATCTTTATTCATAATGCCATTCATATTGCTACTCAAAAATAGGAAATTGGGTACTTAGATAAAAAGTCGGCAACTCTACTATATATGGTTAAACAGAAAAGTTTTTTAGCGTATACCTTTCTTTTTTTTGAAAAGAAGAATCATCGCAATTAACAGACTAACAAAAGAAGAAACTAAAAACGGTATTTGAGCGCCGAAATTATCCCAGAGAGACCCTGTTAAAAATGATCCGAACATTACGGCAAAGCTTGAAAGCATTGTAAGCAGGCCTATTGCGGATCCGCGGAATTCATCCGGAACTAAATCTGAAACCCATGCCTTGGCTACGCCTTCTGTCGACGAAGCATAAATTCCGTATGAAGCAAAAAGGAACCAGATAAAAATATTCTCGGCATTCACGGCAAAGCCGAAATAAGTGATGGAAAAAATTATCAACCCTATTACAAAAATATTTTTCTTCCCGAATTTATCCGCTAAAAGGCCGATAGGGTAAGACGATGCCGCATAAATAATATTATAGAAAACATAACCCAGAATTGCCGAAAGATCGGAATGAGAAATTTGTTTGGACTTCAAGATTAAAAATACATCGCTGCTGTTTACAAATGAAAACAATGTGAACAGTGCAAGAAAAGTTTTGTATTCTCCAGAAGCGTTTATTAAAAATGCGGAATAATTTTTTTTGGAAGACGTTCTGGTTTTAGCCTGACTATCCTTAACTGCCAGGGTAAATCCAATTGCGCACAGCGAGGGAATTAATGCAAATAGATATATCCATGAATACTTGCCCGGAAAGAAATATAAAAGAGAAATTGCAGTGAGCGGACCAATTACGGCGCCCAGTGTATCCATCCCTCTATGAAATCCGAATACGGCTCCGGTGTTTCCATTGGCATAGCTTGCAAGCAAAGCATCGCGCGGTGCCGTACGAATTCCCTTTCCTACTCTATCTATTACCCTTGAAATAATAACAGATGGAATTGTAACTATAAAACCCGGCAATGATTTTACAGCGCCCGAAATGCCGTAACCCGCTACAAGAAATATCGAACGCTTGCCAGTTTTATCCGAAAGATTTCCGAAATATCCTTTTAGAAATCCTGCCGTTACTTCCGCAATGCCTTCGATAAGACCTACTACCGACATTGAGGCGCCAAGAACTGCAGTTAAAAAAATCGGAGTGATGGGGTAAAGCATCTCGCTGGCAAAATCCGTGAATAAACTTACCAGTCCTAAAACTATTACCTGCCTCGAAATTTTTGCGAATTTCATCGTTTCCCATTTTTTGAAATTTAATTTCCGCAATTCATCACATTTTTACCAGAAATTTTTGTTGACTATTAGTTTTAAAAAACCTTTTTTATAGTAGAAACTTTTCTAAATACACCGCGAATGCAGAACTTCAACATAAGCTTCATTGTATAAGAGACACAGAACCACAAACAAAGGAAGGAGCAGTCTATGGAATATTATGAATTGCATCCTGTTACACCTCAATTAAGATTTATTAACAAAGCTGTAGAAATTTTGCGAGAAGGAGGAGTAATTATTTATCCAACCGATACGGTTTACGGAATCGGTTGCGACATTTTCAACAAAGAAGCTCTCGAAAGAGTATATGCTATTAAACATGAAGCCGGAACAAAGCTGTTTAGTTTTATATGTCCGGATCTAAAAGACATTTCCAAATACGCAAAAGTTTCTGACTACGCTTACAAAACTATGCGCAAGCTTTTACCGGGGCCGTACACATTTGTTTTACCGGCGGCAAAGGAAGTGCCTAAAACTTTATGGACAAAACGAAATACTGTGGGAATCAGGATTCCTAATCACCCTGTTGCGTTAAGTCTTGTAAAAGAATTGGGGCATCCTATAGTAAGCACAAGTGTAACAAATCGTAAAGGAGATATTCTGTTTAATCCTGAAGAGATAAAAAATATTTTCAACATTCAGGTTGATCTGATGCTTGCAACCGGTGCACTCGAAGGCGAGCCATCCAGCATTGTCGACTTAAGCAATGAAGAGCCGGAAGTTATTCGTGAAGGTGCCGGAGACGTAAGTATATTTTACTAAGCATAAATTTTCATCCTATAAAAACCAAGAGCCCCGATTTTATCGGGGTTCTTTTTTGACCCTCATCTTGTGTCTCTCTCGTTACAAAGAATAGAATTAAGGGGAGTGTTCCTACTCACGGTAAGATATTGTAGCGTTAGCCTGCCTTGCAGCAAGCAAAGTAATTTCCGAAATATTAACATTAGGCGGACGCGACACACAGAAAATTACCGCATCTGCAACATCATCGCCGGTTATCGGATCCAATCCTTTATAAACATTTTTAGCTTTCTCTTCATCTCCGTAAAAACGAACTTTACTGAATCCCGTTTCTACCAGTCCGGCATCTATTGTGCTCACAAGGATATTTTTATCTATTGTATCCATCCTTAATGATCTGGTAATTGCGTCAACCGCATGCTTGGTTGCGCAATAAACCGCACCTTTAGGATAAGCTTCGCGTCCGGCTATCGAACCAATATTGATTATATGCCCGAACTTCCTTTCCATCATACCGGGTAGAATCGCGTGAGTCACGTAAAGCAATCCTTTCACATTTGTATCAATCATTTCATCCCAGCCGTCAGGATTGTCTTCGTAAAATTTGTTTAGTCCTCTTGCCAAGCCGGCGTTATTGATTAAGATATCAATATTTTTAAATTCACCGGGGAGAGCGTCGACGGAATTTATAACCTCTTTCCTGTTTCTAACATCAAGTTGGAACGCATGGACTTTAACCCCGAACTTTTGGCGGATATCCTCCGCAACTTCTTCAACAAGATTTACCCTTCGGGCGCTGATTATTATATTGGCTCCTTCCTTGGCAAAAGCATAAGCGCATGATTTACCTATTCCAGACGAAGCGCCCGTGATAAAAACCATTTTATTTTTTAACGTCAACACTGAACCTCCGGTAATTTTTTAATGTTGCAAATTTAAGTATGTCGTTTTAGAATTCCCAAGATGCATGTTCAGTTATTGGCATGTTCTTCATATCAGAAAGATTTGAATATGCGGATATATACTTCATTAATAATTATTAGACAAAAGGTCTTGGATTTTTTATCTTCACATAGAAGTTTTAAGCAACAGTTTATTACACAATCTAAGAACCAAATTTGGAAAGGGCAGAAACTCTAGAACAATTAACGGATACAAAGCTAATTTGTTTTCACTGCGGCGAGGAGTGTCCGGATGATTTGATCAAAATCGATGACAAAGTTTTCTGCTGCAACGGCTGCAAAACCGTCTATGAACTTCTTCACGGAAATAATCTTTGCGAATATTATTCAATAGACCACAACCCTGGTATAACAAGAAAAAATTATATTAAGCGGAACTACGATTTCCTAAACGATCTCGACTTAAAACAAAAACTAATCGATTTTACGGACGGTAATCGAACCAAAATCACTTTCGATATTCTGCAGATGCACTGCAGTTCGTGTATCTGGATACTTGAGAATCTTCATAATCTGAATCCGGGCATTAAATCATCTAAAGTTAATTTTCTGCAGAAGAAAATCTTCGTTACTTTTTCAGAGAATGAAACCTCGTTAAGAGAAGTGGTGGAACTTCTCGATTCAATCGGTTACGAACCGCAATTAAATCTCGAAGAGAAAAAAGAAGAGGAAAGCAAGAGTGAATACAAAAAGTTATACTACAAAATCGGCGTGGCAGGATTTTGCTTTGGGAATATAATGCTGTTGAGCTTTCCGGAATATCTTTCCGTCGGGATTGCCGAACAAGAACATTTGAAACGATTATTTGCCTACTTAAATATTATCCTTGCCGTGCCCGTTTTCTTTTACAGCAGCAGCGATTATTTCATTTCCGCATGGAAAGGACTCAAGAAAAAAATTGTCAACATCGATGTTCCGCTCGCTCTTGGGATAGCTGTTTTGTTCGTTAAAAGCATGATCGACATAATTTTTTTCAACGGTGCCGGTTATCTCGATTCTCTTGCCGGGCTTGTTTTCTTTTTACTCGTAGGAAAACTTTTTCAAAACAAAACTTACGACACATTAAACTTTGAACGGAATTACAAATCGTATTTTCCGATTTCGGTGACAATTAGGAAAGACGGAAATGAAACAACAATACCGGTTGAAAAATTAAATCTCGGCGAAAGAATTATTATACGGAATAACGAATTAATTCCGGCCGATTCGATTTTAATAAAAGGTACGGCAAACATCGATTACAGTTTTGTTACCGGCGAATCGATACCGGTTCCGGTACATAACGGCCAAATGATTTATGCCGGCGGCAAGCAAATCGGCAGCGCAGTCGAGGTCGAAACGATAAAGGAAGTCTCCCAAAGCTATTTGACCCAGTTGTGGAATAATAAAGCGTTCAACAAAGAGCAAGAACAAGAATCCGGTGTAACTTCGTTAGCTAATATTATTAGTAAATATTTTACATTCGGAGTTTTGCTGATCGCTGCCGCTTCCGCAATTGTATGGATGCCGAATATTAAAACAGCCCTCGATGCTTTCACGTCAGTGTTGATCTTGGCTTGTCCTTGCGCTCTGGCTCTTTCAACTCCGTTTACTCTCGGTAATATTATGCGAATTTTCGGAAGACATAAATTTTATATTAAGAACACGCACGTTATCGAAAAGTTAGCGTCGATCGACACGGTTGTATTTGATAAAACCGGAACAATAACCGAAAACAATTCTTCCGATGTAAATTACTTTGGCGACCCCCTGACTGATGACGAACTGACAAGCATAAAATCGATTGTGAGAAATTCCACTCATCCGTTAAGCGTTATGATATTAAACACCATCCCTAATCTGTCAGTCAAAAAAGTCGATCAATTTGAGGAACAACCAGGCAAAGGAATTTTTGCTTATGTAAACGGGGATAATTATAAGATCGGTTCGCGGAAGTTTGCGAGCACGAAAAATATTATTGAAGATGACAACTCAACCAAAGTTTTTATCTCTATAAACAATTCGGAGCGCGGATACTTCCGTTTCTCAAACAAGTATAGAAAAGGATTAGACAAGGTCATACCCGATCTCGAAAAAAGATATGAACTTGCATTGCTCTCCGGAGACGGCGAAGGCGAGAAGCTAAATCTTAAAAAATATTTTACGGAAGACAGCGAATTGTATTTTCGTCAATCTCCGCAGGATAAGTTGGAATTTGTCGAAGCGCTTCAGCAAAAAGACAAAAAAGTTTTAATGATTGGCGACGGTCTTAACGACGCCGGCGCGCTTAAGCAGAGCGATGTCGGGATTTCTATTTCCGATAATACAAACAACTTTTCGCCGGCATGCGAAGGTATATTGGATTCTTCCTCATTTCATCGATTGAAAGATTTTATAACATTTTCTAAAACGGGCAACAAAATTATTATAGCAAGTTTTATATTGTCGTTGATTTATAACGCGATCGGCTTAAGTTTTGCTTTCCGCGGTTTGTTATCTCCCCTTGTTGCCGCTGTTCTCATGCCGGTCAGTTCGATATCTGTTGTTGTGTTTACAACTTTGGCAACTAACCTCATTGCAAAGAAAAGAGGTTTGATCTAATGTCGGTGGTTGTTCTTTTAGTCGGCGCAAGTCTGCTTGTTGCAGGCGGATTTTTAGCAGCGTATTTGTGGGCTGTCAAAAGCGGTCAATACGACGATAAGTATACCCCGTCGGTTAGAATTTTATTCGATGAAAGAAAAACAGAAAACAGAAGTGAGGTGATAGAAGATGGAAATAAGAAAAAAGAAAACAAGGAATCATAAAAATCTAACTTCTATCTACTAACTCCTATCTTCTAAAAAAAAATTTTACAAATAATCCAAGGAGTTCTCTTCATGCAGGTAGAGAAATTCAGTTACGATAATCAAATCGTTAAGCAGTTTATAATTGCGACAGTTGTATTCGGAATTGTCGGAATGCTTGTCGGTTTAATTATAGCAGTGCAGCTCTACGTACCGGATCTTAATCTGGGAATTCAATATACAACCTTCGGACGCATCAGGCCGCTTCATACAAACGCGGTTATATTTGCGTTTGTCGGCAACATGATATTTGCCGGAGTATATTATTCGCTTCAGCGTGTCTGCAAAGCGAGAATGTGGAACGACCGTTTAAGTCAATTTCATTTTTGGGGCTGGCAGTTAATTATTCTGCTCGCAGCCGTTACTCTTCCGATGGGATTAACTACGAGCAAGGAATACGCCGAACTTGAATGGCCGATAGATATAATGATTGCCGTTGTCTGGGTAGCGTTCGGAATTAATATGTTCGGCACAATTATAAAGCGCCGAGAAAAACACATGTATGTTGCGGTCTGGTTTTACATCGCAACTTTTGTTACCGTTACTGTGCTTCATGTGGTAAATTCAATCGAGCTTCCGGTTTCATTCACAAAAAGTTATCCCGTCTATGCGGGCGTTCAAGACGCTCTTGTTCAATGGTGGTACGGACATAATGCGGTTGCGTTCTTTCTTACAACACCGTATTTGGGATTGATGTATTACTTCCTTCCCAAAGCGGCAAACAGACCGGTTTATTCATACCGTCTATCAATACTTCATTTTTGGGCATTGATATTCATTTATATTTGGGCCGGGCCGCATCATCTTCTTTACTCCGCGCTGCCGGATTGGGCACAATCTCTCGGAACTGTTTTTTCAATCATGTTAATCGCTCCTTCCTGGGGAGGAATGTTGAACGGTCTTCTTACACTGCGCGGCGCGTGGGACCGAGTGCGCGACAATCCGATTTTAAAATTCATGGTTGTTGCCGTTACTGCTTACGGCATGGCAACATTTGAAGGGCCGATGCTTTCTCTTAAAAACGTTAACGCCATTGCTCATTATACGGATTGGATAATTGCGCACGTTCACGTTGGAGCTTTGGGATGGAACGGAATGCTTACATTCGGAATTTTATACTGGATGGTTCCCAAAATGTGGAAGACAGAGCTCTATTCCAAAAAATTAGCTACCGTACATTTCTGGGTAGCCACTTTGGGAATTGTTTTCTATGTGATACCCATGTATTGGTCGGGAATTACCCAATCATTAATGTGGAAGCAATTCACTCCGCTTGGAGTTCTTCTATATCCAAACTTTTTGGAAACCACGCTTCAAATTATTCCAATGTATATGATCCGGTCAATCGGCGGATTGCTTTATTTCTCGGGCATGTTCATGATGGTTTACAATTTGGTTAAGACTGCCAAGCAAGGAACATTCGTAAAGAACGAAGACGCCGAAGCAGTTCCTTTTGATAAAGAAGAAGATAAACTAAGGCGCGGAATGATTCACAGGTGGCTGGAAAAGAGACCTGTTAAATTTGCCCTTCTATCTACGGTTGCAATATTGATCGGCGGATTGGTGGAAATGGTTCCCACTTTTTTAATTAAATCCAACATACCGACAATAGCAAGCGTTAAACCTTATACACCCCTTGAACTTCAAGGAAGGGATATCTACATAAGGGAAGGATGCGTTTCGTGCCACTCGCAGATGATTCGTCCTTTTAGATCGGAGACCGAACGATACGGAGAATATTCCAAAGCGGGAGAATTTGTTTACGATCATCCTTTCTTATGGGGATCGAAAAGAACCGGCCCCGACCTTGCCCGCGAAGGCGGAAAGTATTCCAACCTATGGCATTACCTGCATCTTGAGGATCCGCGACAAATGTCGCCTGGTTCAATAATGCCTCGTTATCCTTGGCTCTTCGCGCAAACGCTGGATACTTCCACAACCGAAGCAAAAATAAATGCTATGAGAATGCTCGGTGTTCCTTACGAAAAAGGTTATGAGAAATTCGCAAACCGAGAATTGCAAAATCAAGCAAACGCGATCGCGGACGACTTAATGAAAAACGGCGCTCCGGCGGAACCGGATAAAGATATTATAGCGCTGATTGCTTACTTGCAGAGATTAGGCACGGATATAAAAGTAAACCAGGCAGCAATAAAGTAGAAGGCAAAAATGTTTTCGGATCATTTAACTAAAATAGACGGTATTGAAATATTCCCGATAATCTCGCTGATTCTTTTCTTCTCATTATTTGTAATCGCGGTTGTTTGGGTAGTGAAGCTTGATAAAAAATATTTACATCGAATGGAAAATCTTCCGCTCGATTCTAACTTAGACAATAAAAACAATTCAGAGATAAATAATGAAATCCAGGAATAAATCTTTTTGGTTGATTTCGTTCTTCCTTTTGACAATGACATTTAATACGCCCTTGCTGGCTATACCGGAAGGAGGTTACGATCTTGATGCGATTATGAAAGTTATGACGATTGTAACCGTTATTTTCATTGCCTTCCTTCTTTGGCTTGCAATTGTTTATTCGGAAAGAAATGACAACAACGGCAGTTTTTTTCTCAATCCGTTAATCGCTTTCAAAAGGTATATGATGCGGGCTACACCGATTGAGAAGGAACAGGAAATTCTTCTCGACCATGACTACGACGGCATACGTGAACTCGACAACAAAATTCCGCCGTGGTTTAATTTTCTTTTTTACGGAACAATTCTTTTCGGAATAATTTATATGCTGGTCTTTCATGTCTTCGGCAACGGACAGGTAGAAGCAAACGAGTACAAACAGGAGATGCAGCAGGCCGCAATGGAAAGACAAATACTTATTAAAACGGGCGCGTTCCTTAATGAAGAAACCGTAACGCTCTTAACCGACGCTGCAGCGCTGAACGAAGGCAAGGAAATCTTTAAGAAAAATTGTATCGCATGTCACGGACAAAATGCCGAGGGTATTGTCGGTCCCAACTTGACCGATGACTATTGGATTCACGGCGGAGGAATAAAAAATATTTTCAAGACGATTAAATACGGCGTGCCGGCAAAAGGAATGATTAGCTGGCAAACCCAGCTTGACCCTAAGAAAATTCAGGATGTTGCGAGCTACGTGATTTCGCTTCACGGAACTAATCCGCCTAACGCAAAACCGCCTCAGGGAACAAAATGGGAAGAATCTAAAACCGATTCCGTTAAAACTGTGCAAATGTAAAATGGAAACTCAAACTATACAAAAAGAAGAAGCGTTTCGAGATTCGCTGGCTACGGTTACCAAGGAAGGAAAACGAATCTGGATTTTTCCCAAAAAGCCGTCAGGTAAATTTTATAACGCCAGAACTATTGTAAGCATTTTGTTAATTGCTTTTTTAGTAATAGCACCGTTTATAAAAATTAAAGGTCACCCGTTCATTATTCTAAATGTTCTCGAAAGGAAATTTATAATATTCGGTATTCCCTTCGGTCCGCACGATATGTTTTTGTTCGCTCTTACAATGATTGCGTTAATAGTTTCAATCTTTCTTTTCACCGTTGTTTACGGAAGAATATTCTGCGGCTGGGTTTGTCCACAAACAATTTTTATGGAAATGGTATTCCGTAAGATCGAATATTTTATTGAAGGCGACGCAAGAAAGCAAAAAGAGCTAAACGTATCGCCATGGACGGCAAAGAAATTTTTCAAGAAGTCAACCAAGCAGATTATTTTTTACGGACTCTCATTCATAATCGCGAATGTATTTTTATCTTATATAATCGGAGTAGATAAGCTTTACCAGTACATCAAAGATACCCCGGCAGAACATTCCGCTACATTTATCGCAATCGTAATTTTTTCGGGAGTATTTTATTTCGTCTTTGCGTTTTTCAGAGAGCAGGCATGTACAATGGTCTGCCCGTATGGAAGGCTTCAAGGCGTGATGCTCGATCAGAACTCGATTGTAATTCATTACGATTATAAACGCGGTGAGCCCCGCGGCAAGGTTAGAAAAGACTCCGACCAAAAATTAGGCGACTGCATCGACTGCCGCCTTTGTGTTGATGTTTGTCCAACCGGAATTGATATACGCAACGGAACGCAACTCGAATGCGTTAATTGTACCGCGTGCATCGACGAGTGCGATAATGTGATGGGAAAAATAAACAGGCCCAAAGGATTAATCCGTTACGCCTCCAAGAACGGAATTGAAACAGGCCGGCAGTCAATCTTCAAGCCGCGGGCGGTTGGTTACACAGTAGTGCTTATAATGCTGACAGGCTTGATTACTTTTTTATTATTCACCCGTTCACAGGTCGATATGAGTATTTTAAGAACACCCGGATTGCTTTTCCAGGAACAGCCCGGCAATAAGATCAGTAATCTTTACGATATAAAAATTGTGAACAAAACTTTCGATCGGCTTCCCATATCAATTTCTCTTGAAAATATTCCCGGGGAAATAAAACTTATCGGCAGCGATTTGAACGTCGGCCCCCAGGAAGTTGCCGAAGGAAAATTCTTCGTGATTCTGGCCAAATCCGAAATCAAACAATTAAAAACTAATCTGAAGATCGACGTGAAATCGGACGGAAAACTTTTAAATGTAATTCAGACTTCATTTTTAGGAAGGGTTAACTAATGAAAAAATTATCATGGGGTACCAACATTGCAATTGTATATACATTGTTCGCCCTCGGCATCATTGCGCTGGTATTTGTTTTTATGGGTCAAGACGTTGGACTTGTAACCAACGATTATTACGCTAAAGAAATTAGATACCAGGATCAAATAGATAAGATGAACAGAACCAAGGCCCTGCCTAAACAATTGGATATTTCAATTGAGCCGGTGACGCTGAAATTTGTGTTCCCAAAAATATTTAAAGCCGACGAGTACGAAGGAAAAATAAAACTCTACCGCCCTTCCGATAAGACAAAAGATTTTACCGTAAACATTTCGCCGGACAGCACGCGCACTCAATACATTCGGACCGACAATCTTGCCAAAGGACTTTGGAAAGTGCAGGTGGATTGGATTGCAAAAGGAAATTCTTATTTTAACGAAAAGATTATAATGGTAAATTAAATGGAAGTCTGGACCGGTTTCTTAGTAGGATTAGTCGGCAGCGTGCATTGCGTTGGAATGTGCGGACCGATTGTTCTTGCGCTGCCTGTTGTTGGGGAATCGCAGTTCAAAATATTGCTCGGACGAGTCTTGTATAATTTAGGCCGCGCAGTAACATACGCATTGATGGGCGCTCTTTTCGGATTATTCGGTAATAGGTTGGTGTTATTCGGGGTTCAGCAAAATCTTTCAATTATACTTGGCGCAATAATATTAGTTTATGTAATTACTCCGCGGAAAACCAAAACAAAAATTTCGGGAACAAAAATTTACGTTGCAATCACAACGTTTATTAAAACAAATTTTGCCCTGTTAATTTTGAAGCGAAACAATACCTCCCTTTTTACAATAGGATTGCTAAACGGGTTGCTTCCCTGCGGATTTGTTTATGTAGGAATTGCAGGCGCTCTTTCTACGGGTTCAGCATTAAACGGCGCACTTTATATGGCATTATTCGGACTCGGCACTTTTCCAATAATGTTTGCGGCTGCTATGCTCGGCAAATCAATTAATATAAATCTTCGAAAACGAATTGGTAAATTAATTCCTGCGCTTACTGTAATTCTCGCTTTACTTTTTATCCTTCGCGGATTGAATCTCGGAATTCCGTATTTAAGCCCTAAGTTCGCGGCGCAATCTTCTATGCAGGCGCCAATGTGCCATTGATGAATGCTCAAATGAAAACACTTTACTTAATCCGTCACGCAAAATCGAGTTGGGATGACAGCAGCCAAACGGATTTTGAAAGACCTCTAAACGATCGCGGAGAGCACGATGCCCCAATAATTGCAAAAGCGCTTCTCGATAAAAAAATAAAACCAGATTTAATCGTGAGCAGTCCTGCCGTGCGCGCTCTTTCCACTGCTAAAATATTTGCAAAGGTTCTTCATTACGAATCTGAAAATATTTTGGAAGAAGAGAGAATATACGAAGCGACTATGAGAGAGCTTACGGAAGTTGTGCGCGAAATTCCTGACGATGTAAAATGTGCTATGCTCTTCGGGCATAATCCCGGTATCTCGAATTTCGTTAACTTGCTCGGAGATCAATTTGTTACGGATATGCCTACCTGCGCCGTAACCGGGTTGGAATTAAAAATTAACTCGTGGAAAGAAACCGAAAGACACTGCGGAAAAATTATTTTATTCGAGTATCCGAAGAAACACAAGAAATAATTAAAACATTATTTTACTTATTTCACAAGCTTCGAAATTGTTTTAAACTCATCCGTACCGCAAACATTAAGCATTTCGAACAATATAGATTCGGTAAGCGTAATTTCCGCGTCGTTCTTTTCCATCCTTCTCAAAGCAATTTCATAATCGAATTTTCTTCGGGAAGACATAGCGTCCGCCGCTGCAAAAACCTGGAATTCCTCCTCAAGCAAATCTAAAACAGTCTGCATGACGCAAACATGACTCTCTACGCCGCATACAACCACCTTGCTTATATTATTTTTCTCAAGAATCTCAAAAAGATTTCCAGCTCCGTAACAGCTGAAACTCATCTTCTCAATAGCTTCTATTCCCTGAAGAGCGGATTTAATTTTGCTTTCGGTGTGTCCCAATCCTTTTGGATACTGCTCCGTATAAAAAATAGGAACATTCATGGTTTTAAAACCATTGACAAGCTTTAAGGCGTTTTCTACAACACGCTCGTGTTCAAAAATTACGGGAAGAATTTTTTCCTGTATGTCTATTACCAAAAGCGCCGTGTTTTCTCTTTGAAGTATATTCGGGTGTCTCATTGTTATTTCGCTTTAAATTAACGGGAGCTGTTTTTGCCGGCATAACGATTAATAAATCGGGTTCATGCCGTATTTACCGCAAGAGTACATCATTAGTATCGAGGCGATATCTATAGCCGCGCGTTTCTCGTCGTCTTCCGGTACAATTAAATCATAAACTTCCGCAATGAATTTCATATTTGTTAAAATTTTTTTTAATTCGGAAAATGTCGGCTCGCCGTGCCAGTTTGCAACGCGGCGCACAAGATTATCTTCGTTGCGCCGAAGAAATTCGGAAAATGTAATTATGTTCGAACTGAGCTTAGTCCTCGGTTTGCAAATATTAATTAAATCGTTTGTGTACTGGTCCCACTTTTTTGCAAGGTCTTCGTTCTTATCGTACATCACAAAGTGAGCTTTATCCGGCGTTAACTTTGCCCGCGTCAAAACTTTGAATTTCGGAATAAGCGCATATCCATCGTAACTTTTAATGCCAGTTTCTTTTTCTACATATTTCCAATTTCTTAATAACGAATTTGAAGTCTGAACGGAAACAACTTTATCAAGTTCGCTGTCGATTACAACGTAATTTCCTTTTTGATAGCTAACAACTGTGTTCCAATGTTCCCAATTCTTAACCGATAGAATACACGGATGACCTTTCTTCAATTCTTGAATCAGCATGCGGCGCGCATCATCCGGGTTGCTCGATTGAAAATGTTTCATCTTACATTCGAATCTTCTTGCGGCCCGCGCTAAACCAAACTCATCCGTACCGGACCACCATGTGCTGCCTGCAATAATTCCTATTTGATCTTCATCTTTGAATATTCCGAGCATTACAAGCGCATACTTCAACGCAAACGGCCCACACTGATACTTATTGGGTTGGGGATAAAAACTCATAGTCGAAAATTCTCGTGCATCGTGATTGAGCAAAAATAACAAAAGTTTTGTAATGCCAAACATTTTTGTTTACTTTGTAAAAAAAATTTTGAAGCATAATGAAAGTAGCGGTAGTTTATAACGAGGTTTACCCCGAGCAGTACAAAAAACCGGCAAAAAGAGCTAAAGAACTGGATTTTGAACCCGTTTTCGGACTTGAGGCAAGCGATCCCATTTCCGAATACGAATACATTGCCGAAGCCCTTAGTAAAAGTGGGTATGACGCTTATACATTGAATATTATGGATAACCTTCAGTTGTTTATGAAGGATTATGAGAAGAATAAGCCCGATGTTGTATTTAATCTTGTCGAAATCTTTAAAGATCAGCCCCGGCTCGAAATGAGCTTTACCGGTTTCCTGGAATTATTAAATGTTACTTATACCGGCGCTCCCGCTCTCGCACTTGGCACATGTCAAAATAAAACCTTAACCAAGAGAATTTTAAGTTCACTTGGAATTCGTACCCCCCAATATAAAATTATCAGGTCGATGGACAGGCAGTTCCGGTTAGGATTAAAGTATCCGTTAATTGTTAAACCTGCGCTCGAAGACGCCAGCGTTGGTATTGATAACGATTCTATAGTGGATAATGTTGAAGCCCTTAAAAAAAGAGTGGAATACGTTTTTACTTCCTTTAAGCAGCCCGCTCTTGTGGAAGAATTCATTCTTGGAAGAGAACTGAATGTTGCAGTTTTTGGGGATAAAGAACTTCAGGTTTTGCCAATAAGCGAAATCGACTTCTCAAATATGCCGGAAAATCTTCATCCTATTGTTAGTTTCCAGGCAAAATGGGATCCTACACACGAAGCTTATCATAAAACAATACCTATCTGCCCTGCAGTACTCCCGGAAAAAATCAGAAAAGAAGCGGAAAAAATGGCCCTGCAGTGCATACGTGCCGTTGGATGCCGGGATTACGCCCGCGTGGACATGAGACTTTCCAAAGGGAATAACAAATTGTATGTTCTCGAAGTAAATCCGAACCCCGATCTGCAGGAAGACGCCGGTTTTATGCGTTCGGCCACACATGCCGGCTATTCTTATAAAAAAGCCCTTAAGATGATTGTAGATTTTGCCTATGCCAGAAAAAATTCTTAGCGCTAATAACCTTTTTTTTCGCTTAAATACCGCATTTATTGCTTAAAACGGCAATAATTCATCGGTCGTCTATTTATTCTTTAAAAAAAATCAATCATACCCTAAATTTTTTCCAATCGTTTTCGATAATATTCTATCAGAATTGGAGTATTGGTTATGTTCGTTTACTTATTCTTGTTATTCAGCGCATTATTTATGGGTTTTATGTTTTATTTGATTAAAACCGCTCCCTACGGTTATGAAGCCGAAGACGGTTTCCATTTCTTTAAGAGACTTGAAGATATGGAAAAATTTATCGCTTCTTTAAACGAGGAAAAAGTAGAGATTAATTCCGAATCTACTAAGGCAAATGCTGCCGCATAAAATGCGTTTGATGCCTTAAATTAATTTGTTAAAATTCGTCAGGATTCTATTCCCTTCCTGGCAAGTACGCCCTCTGCATAATAATGTTTCACTTCTTTCATTTCCGTTACAAGATCAGCTTTATCAATTATCGACTGCGGGCAGTATCTTCCTGTAAGAATTAATTCCACATTGTTTGGTTTGGAATCTATCAGCAGTAAAACGTCGGATTCGGTAACTAAGCCGAAATAAATCGAAACACAGACTTCATCCAATACTATTAAATCGTACAAACCTTCCGTCATCTTTCGTTTAACATTTGCTAATGCAGTCTTGGCTTTATCAATTTCGCTTGCGGGCGGCGGTACTTTTTTTAATACAAAATCATCGCCGCAAATTTGTTCAATTGTAATCCACTCGCTTAAATTTTTCAACGAATTCATTTCGCTGTACGGATATTCCTTCATAAATTGAATTATATAAGACTTCAATCCCGCACCGGCTGCACGAACAGCTTGCCCAATTGCCGCCGTGGTTTTTCCTTTCCCGTTTCCGGTATAGACTTGAACAAATCCTCGATCTAACTTTTTCATTATGAGGGATGATGATTTATATTAATCGATTTCTTACGCTGCTCTGTAAGCACAAGAATATTATTTTTTTCTTCGGTCGTTAAAAACTGCCACCTAATTATTTCTTCAATAGTGCGGTAACAACCTTTACAATAGTGTGTTTCCTGATCCATAATGCAGTCTTTATTACACGGCGAATTCGGTGTTGTATTGATCTGCATAAATTCCCTTTCTTGCTATATCTCGCTCCAGTCTTAATAAATTTAATTTGCAGCAAAAAAGTTTCAAAAAGAACAAATCAAATTCAAAAATTGTGCGCCGCCGTCGAATCATTGCTTTTCATTGATTAACACCATTAAAAAACCATGTAATTGTCGAAAACATTTTTATATAAAAATATGCGCTGTTATAATTTAGAAGGTTTATTACGGATTAACAATCCGGAAATTCGGGGAATTTTAAATCGAATAATCTCTAAGCTAAATGAATAACACCTTTTCTCTTCCGAATTCATTGTTTCGGTTGAAAAAACAACGATCATTATATAAACAACCTAGATTTTCCTAAAAGAAACTGCGAAATTATAAATAAAGCTTGCTCATTATTATTATTGAACCGGGATATTTAAATGGACAATCGCGTTTATTCAATAAGAAATTGCAGCGTTCTAATTGAAATCCGCAAGTTCTTATTATGAAACCATAATATTCTAATAGGAAATAGGGAACCGTTAATAAGAATTGATTACTTTCTAATTGAAATTAATGAACACCTATTATTAAACTACGATATTTAAATTGAAAATCGCGACCCCCTAATAGAAACTCGCTACATTCTAATAGAAGCCCGGGAGTTTTTATAATTAAACCGAGATTTTTAATAGAAAATGCCGTTTTCACAATAAGAAATGGAATGTTCTCTTTATAAAAACGGCATATTTTAAAAAGCGGGCATCGGTTAAATTTTCTTTTGAGACAAACCGAATAATGTTTGTTGCCGGTAATTAGAATTAATTATTCTATTTTGCTGTTTCTCAACTCGTTAACAAGCCGGTCCGCCTTAAAATAATAATGAAGCGCTTCGATTAATCCGTAAGAGTCGGTTGCAACCGTACGGTTATTTTCCGGCAAGAAAATAAAATCGCCGGCAAGACTTTCAAGGTTGCCGTCGTGAACCAAACCGACAACTTCTTTATTTTCATTTATAACCGAGCTACCGGAATTACCGCCCACAATATCGTTTGTCGAGGCAAAACCTACAGGAAGCGAGAGATCGAATCCTTCAGGAATTTTTTGCCATCGGGGATGAAGCCCCCAAGGATATTCTTTCCTGCCGAAAGAATTCCAACGGTCGTACATTCCGTAAAAAGTTGTTTTGCCCGGAGCGATGGTGCCGTTATATTCATAACCTTCTATTCTTCCGTTGGAAATTCTTAACGTGGAAGTTGCATCGGGCGGAATTTTATCTCCGTAAACTTTATACGCCGCCTGGCCGAGCATCTGGTTTAATACTTCCAGAGTATTTTCAATTTCTTTGAATTGCGGATCCAATTCCGCGCGCCGTTTATAACCGAATTGAACCATCTTAATAAAGGGATCGGATGAGTTTAGTATTTCTTCCGGCTTTGTATCCTTTAAAAATTTCATAAATTTTTCTTTTGAGGAAAGGTTTGAATTTATCAGCAAGTACTTTACTGCATCGCTGCCGGTCTTTTCGTTAAAAATATCCTTGCGAATAAAATGATCTGCAGGGAGAACGTAATTTAAAAAATTTACAAGCGCGCCAAGAAGCATCGAGTCTCTTTGCGCGTCGATATCTTTAGGATAAAGTTTTTGAATTGTCGCGTCCAGGGAATCGGGTTTGTATGCGTTTTCTCTATCTTCTGCGGGAAGCTTCATCTGGTTGGCAAATTTTATTGCGTTGATTGCCGCTGTTGTAAAAGGAATTTTTATACGCTGCCCCATCATTAATGCCGAATACTCGTCTATTATTTTTCTCTCCTCGTTAATATTATCCGTAATTGCCTGCCATACGGTTCCGTATTCCTTTTCAAGATCGGGATCGACTTTTACTTTTTGCCGAAAGTCTTCTTCAAAACTTTTTTTCTTAGCCATAATGTATTCGTCGCGCAAAGCCATATACCTTCCCGCGTAAGATTTTCTTGCATTGCCAATTCCCATTACCATATTCAAAAGTTCGGAATGATTTTCCTTTCTTGTTTTAAAAAGATCGTAATAAACTTTATAAATTTCGTTATAAAATTTCAGGTTGAAGTTATAAATCTTGTCTTTAAGGAATTCCATTTCGGAAATTGTTGCTAGCCGCTGAGTGCTTCCGGGTCTCCCGATTACAAAGATAGGTTCGCCTTCTTGCGCTCCCTTTTTACTCCATTTGAAATAATGCTCGCATTTAACCGGTTTGTTGTTTTCGTAAGCGCGGAAGAACATAAAATCGAGTTCGTAGCGCGGGTATGTAAAATTATCCCAATCCCACCCGGTGGAAGCTATTTGAAAATCTGGCGCCATAACAAGACGAATATCGGAATAGCGTTTGTATTCGTACAAAGAATATTTTCTTCCGTTGTAAAGCTGAACAACTTTGCATACAAGGCCGGTCTCCGAAGAAAATTTATTTTCGATCTCTTTAATCTTGGAATCGCGCAGCATAATTTTTTCCATACTGTCCTTGCCCGGATTCATTGTATCTAAAACATCCTTTGTTACATCAACAATACTTATCAACTGATCGACGTAGGCGCTGGGCACCTTTATTTCATCGTTCAAAGTTTTGGCGTAGAATCCATCGCGAAGATAATCCTCGCCTTTTGGTGAAAGACCCGGCAGCCAATGTCTTCCGCAGTGGTGATTTGTCATTATCAACCCGTCGGCAGAAACAAATGCGGCGGAACAAAAGCTCGAAAACTGGAGCGCGGACATTTGTACGTCGTCGAGCCATTGCTGTGAAGGTCTAAAACCGTATTCGTTTTTAAAACTATCCACGGGAACGGAGTCGAAAGTCCACATCTTTCCGAAATCGGAATATGACCATTTTACTTTGGATAAATCTCTCGGTTCGTAAATTGATTGGGCATTTAATCCGTTTGCGACTAAAAGGAGAAACAAAAAGACAAAAAATAATTTGGCTGATTTTGCGGGAGCTGTCATAATTTTTTTCCAAACAATTGGTTAGAATTTTTAACGACGCTATAATAGTTATACTTTTAAAAAAACGGAAGGGTCTAAAGCGACCCTTCCAAAATTAAAAGAAGTATTTAAAGCTACTATATGCTTCTTACTCCTTAATTCTTTCTACTTACTGTTCAACTTACCTTCCTTTAGTTCGTTTGCAAGTCTATCCGCATGATAAACTTTATCGATAGCGGTAACAAGCGCGCGGGCATCGACGGCAACACACCTGTTGTTGTGCGGCATATAAATAAAATTACCAACTATGCTGTCCATGTTTCCGTCGAAGGCAAGACCTACAACCTGGGCTTTTTCATTTATAATTGCGCTGCCGGAATTTCCGCCTACTATATCGTTTGTGGAAATAAAATTAAACGGTGTGCTGAGATCGAAATCTGCCGGCGGCTTCTGCCATCTTTCATGCAAATCCCACGGATATTGTTTGAAGAACGAATACCAGCGGTCGTACAAACCGTAGAAGGTTGTGAAGAGAGGTGCCTTTGTACCGTTGTAATCCCAGCTCTTCAAAGTTCCGTCGCTTATTCTTAAAGTAAAGTTAGCGTCGGGCGGAATCGACGTTCCGTAAACAAAATAAATTGCCTGTCCAAGCATATCGTCGAACACCTGCTCGGTATTTGTGATCTCTTTTGCTTCTTGCTGAAGAGCAGGTAATTTATCCTGGGTCTCTTTAATAAAATAAATAAACGGATCGTTGGAATTCATAATTGCATCGGCGCCTTCTTTTGCAAGTTTAACCAAACCATCTTTTGTAGCGATGACGGAATTTTCAAGCATATATTTTGCGGCGTCTTTTCCTTTTCTATCGCCGAACAATTTTTGAACGAGCGGGTCTTGGTCGCCCAAATTCATGCGGATATAATCGGCTTGAATCCAGAGCTTTGTATCTTCCAATATCTTGTCGAAATTTTCCGGGTACAAGGCGTTGATTGTTGAATCGAGTTTTGCGCCTTTATATTCCTCGCCTCTTTGATCTTCCGGCTTTTTCATTTCATTTGCAAATTCTACCAGGTTCTTGGCAATGTTAAAATAATCGGAAGAGAATAATCTGTTTAAAGAATAAGCGGCTAATTTCGGTCCGATCTTTCTCATTTCAAGTCTGGTATTCTGAATATTTTCCCAAACCTTGCCGTATTTTTCTTTCAGTTCCGGGTTATTCCAAACTTTTTCCTGAAGTTTTTTCTGGAAATCTTTTTTACGCGCCATTAAGTAAGGATCGCATAATCCTTTGTAGATAGAAGAAATTACCTTTTGGCTGTTACCGATGCGAACTCTTGTCTTCTCAAATTCCGCCGCCTTTGAAGGTTCAACTGATTTTAATTCCTCAAGTGCGTTGTAATAAGTATCGAACAAATACGAGTTGTTCTTATAAGTAATATCGCGGAAATACTCGAGCTGTGCGACTGTTTTTAATCTTTGCGTAGAGCCGGGATTTCCAACAGTGAAAATCGGCTGGCCGGGTTGAATTCCTTCCGTTGTAAACTTGAAAAAGTTTTTAGTGTTTACCGGTTTTCCGTTTTCGTAAGCGCGGAGAAAAGTACAATCCAAATTATATCTTGGATAAGTAAAGTTATCAAAGTCCCCGCCGAAGTAAGCTATTTGCATATCGGGGGCAAAGACAAGACGAATATCGGTATATCTTTTATAACCGTACAAAGAATATTTAGCGCCGTTGAAAAGAGAAACAACTTGGGCAATAAGACCGGTTTCTTTATTTAAGTTGTCGGTCAATTCTTTGATTTTGGCTTCTTTATTTTTTGCTTTTTCATCGGCGTTGGCCCCGGTTTCGGCGGCTTTCTGAACTTCGGCGGTAACGTCTTTGATAAGCACTAATTGATCTGCGTAGTAATTTGGAATCTTTCTTTCTTCATCAAGAGTTGCGGCATAAAATCCGTTCTTTGTTAAATCCTCTCCGGGTTTTTGTATACGCTCAAGAAAACCGTATCTGGCGCAATGATGATTAGTCATCATTAAACCGTCTTCGGAAACAAATGAAGAAGTACAACCGGGAATTCTTAACGCCGAGAGCCGAACGTTTTCGAACCAGGATTCATCGGCACTAAAATTATAAGTCTTCTTGAAATATTCTGTTGGGGGATAATCGAAAGACCACATCTTGCCTGTATCAAATTTCTGCGCTTTTACCGTATCGAGATTTATACTCGATTGAGCTTTCACAGAAAACGTGAAGGCAAGAAACATTAGCAGAAGCGTGGATCTAAAAAATATTTTTTTCATATAACACCTTGCAGTTAAAAAGAATAGTTGATTGGCGACAAAAATAAAACAGAATAGTTTATTAACCAAGATAAGGTGGTCTGAATTTTCAAATCTAAATTGATTAATACTTTCGAATTCTATTCGGCGAGGAAAACAAAAAAGCTCTCATCAAAACAGGAGAGCTTTTGTTTATTTGCTTATCCGCGAAGTTTGTCTAAGAGCATATTGAGATTCGCGGCTTCTTCAGAAGATAATTTATTAAAGATTGAATCCTGATTTTCATTTTCTTTGTCAATCTCTGCAAGAAGTTTGAGACCTTCATCGGTTATACTTACATCAACGCGTCTCCTATCTTCGAAACTGGATTCTCTTTTAATCCATCCTTTAATTCTCAAACGTTCCACCAGACGGGAAGCGTCGCACATTTTATCCATCATTCTTTCGCGTAATAAATTAACCGTTGCGGGCTGAGGATGCTGGCCGCGTAATATTCTTAGTATGTTGAATTGATTGATCGTAATGTTATACTTGGCTAAAAGCTCAGAATGCAGTTTCACAAACCAGTTATAAGAGAATATAAGATTAACGGCAAGTTTGTGATGTTCGTTTCGAAACTTAGTTTGTTTTATTTCTTCTTCTATTCTCATTTTGATTTTTGCAATTCAAGGTTAACCGTTAAATGAACTATTTTACCAACGACAGCCCCGCCGGTTTCCATCAGCGCATTCCATTTAAGATTATAATCAAAGCGGTTGATGTCGCCGGTGACTTTAAATCCCGCTTTTGTATTTCCCCACGGATCTTTTATAATGCCGTTCAACACTACATCCAGTGTAATTTGTTTTGTAACATCCCTAATGGTTAGATCGCCGGTAAGTTTATACTTATTATCTCCGAGCTTCTGCATCGATTTTCCGGCAAAAGTCATTTTAGGAAATTTCTCTGCATTAAAAAAATCGTCGGATTTTAAATGCTTATCGCGCTGTTCATTATCCGTATTTATACTGCTGATATCCACGGAGAAATTTATTTTCGCGTCGGAAAAATCATCTTTTGCAGCTTCTATATCGCCGTCAAAACTTTTAAACTCGCCGGTTACTTCCGAAATTAAAAGGTGTGTAACTGAAAACAGTACTTTTGAATGAGCTTTATCTATCACCCATTTAGTTTGAGCGTTGGAATTTAGAAAGCCAATAAGAAGAATAAAAACGGAGGAAAGGAACTTAGTCATCTTTGAACTCCTATAAAAATTTAATAATTAGATTACCAATATTGTTACTACATCAGTAGTTTCAACATTAAATATAATCCAGGAGTTCCCTTAAGAACTTTTATAGGCAAAGTTCAAATCATTAAATCAGGATAGAAAAATACATGCAATTTTTGTTCGTCTTCCAAAGTACCCGTGCAGTGAGAGCATTTACGGACAAATAGAACTACCGAATCTTCTCCGAATTCAGTTTCTAAAAGCTCTACTACGGATTGACAATTGCTGCATTGAATAATATGATGGTTGACCAGGTTATTGCGGCATTCGGGACAAAGTAAATCCGTATCAGAAAAGTTTTCTTTTAGCTCTGCATGAAAGACTAAATTGCATTTTGAATTGCTGCACCGGATAAATCTTTTTTTTACGGTAGAATTTGTTTCGATCTTAACTCCTTTACTTGCCATTTGAAATATATGTTTCTTAGAGATACATATCTATGGAAAAAATAATCCTACGCAGAAAAAATTTCTCCGCATTTAACTATCTTTGCGGTGCTTTTTGAACAAGAAAATCGGAGATTCAATGGAAAAAATAGCTTCGTTTAAAGCTTATGATATAAGAGGTAAAGTACCGGCAGAATTAAATACCGATCTGGCTTACAAAGTCGGACGGGCATACGCAACATTGCTTAAATGCAAATCCGTGGTAATAGGAAGAGACGTCAGAAAATCCTCGCCGGAACTGTCCGAAGCACTTGCAAGAGGGTTAAACGATGCTGGTTGCGATGTAATTGATCTGGGAATGTGCGGTACAGAAATGATTTACTTCGGAACTCCATTTTTAAATGCCGACGGCGGTGTGATGATTACCGCGAGTCATAATCCTCCCGAATACAACGGATTGAAATTTGTCAAAAGAGGTTCCGTACCTATGGGTTACGATTCCGGTTTGAATGATGTAGAAAAAATGATATTGAACGGTAAGCTGGGAGATATTGCCGAAGTAAAAGGTAAAGTTCACCAGCGGGATATAATGAACGAATTTATTCACAGCTTGAAAAAGTTTTACGATCCTAAAAGAATAAAACCTCTTAAAGTAGTTGTGAATGCAGGCAACGGCTGCGTCGGACCCGCATTAAATGAGCTTGAAAAAAATCTTCCGATAAAAATGATAAAGATATTCAACGAACCGGATTCAAACTTTCCCAACGGTGTTCCTAATCCGCTGCTACCGGAAAACCGTCAGCCAACCATCGACGCAATAAAAGCTCACGGCGCAGACCTTGGCGTGGCTTGGGACGGAGATTACGACAGATGTTTCTTCTTCGATGAGAACGCGAATTTTATAGAGGGCTATTACATTGTAGGATTGCTCGCAAAATCTATTTTAAAATCCAATTCAAACGAAAACATTGTTCACGATCCGCGCCTGGTTTGGAACACAGTTGATGTGGTTACAAAAGCCGGTGGTAAAGCCGTGGTTTCCAAAAGCGGTCATGCATTTATCAAACAGAAAATGAGAGAAACAAATGCCGTCTATGGCGGAGAAATGTCGGCTCATCATTATTTCCGGGATAACTTTTATTCCGACAGCGGATTAATACCGTTCCTTTTAATTCTGCAACTGATTTCGGACGAAAATGTTAAAATGTCTCATCTGGTTGATAAGATGGTTGCAAACTATCCTTGTTCCGGCGAAATTAACTCCACAGTTTCAAATGCGGCTTCTAAAATCGACGAAATAAGAGATAAATATTCCGATGGAAAAATGGACGAATTGGATGGTTTGAGCGTAGAATACCCGGAATGGAGATTTAACGTTAGAATGAGCAATACTGAACCATTATTGAGATTGAATGTGGAATCAAGACACGATGAAAAATTAATGAAGGCAAAAACGGAAGAATTACTTCATTTTATAAGGAAGTAATTTTTGCGAAGAATTTTTGAATGATTTAAGATAGTTCTAAAAAATTAATTTGCGTCTAAAAGAAAAAATTTTCAAATTTCGATAGGAGAAAACACAACGATGTCGAACGGTTCAGAAAAAGCTATTGATGTTGATAAGTTACTGAAGAACAAACTAAAAGGTGTTAGTGTAGGTTCACTTGAAAATGCAATCTCCAAAGCAGTAAGTGATATAGTTGGTGAAGATTATAAATGTACAATAGGAGAAGTCAAATATACTCTTTTTAGCGGCGCTGACTTCCATGTTAAAATTGAATTGACTTACAATCCCGAACAATAAAAGTTTAGGGCAATGCGGCTGGACTTAGGTCCCCCCCCAACCTGGGTTTGGCTCGTTGCCCAATTTTTTTATCCTTTCGAAAAATTTCCAAGAGCAAAAATAACTTTATCGATCTCTTCAGATGTGTTATAAAAATGCGGCGAGAATCGAATCATTCCTTCTCTTACAGCGCAGTATATTCTTGATTCTTCCAATTTCTGAAACAGTTTGTTAGCATCTTCATGCTTAAATGAAATAATGCCAGCACGATTTTTACTTGCAACATTTTTTAAAATTGCTTTTATGCCAATCTCGTCCAGTCGATTAATAAAATATCCAGTATTGGCAAGAATTCTTTGTTCAATTTTATCAATTCCAAATTGATTGAATAATTCCAAAGAGGCATCGAATACTGCAACGCCGAGAGAATTGAGGGTACCGTTTTGAAAACGATCCGCCGTTTTTCGTAAGGTCAAATCATAATCAAGAAGATTCCATGCATTCTCTACGGAAGTCCATCCTACATTTTTTTGATCGATCCTTTGTTGAAGTTCTTCGGTTAAATAAATGTAAGAAAGCCCTTGCGAGCTCATCAGCCATTTTTGGCTTCCGCCGGAAAGAAAATCTATGCTGGATTTATTCACGTCTATTTGCACTACGCCAGCAGCCTGGATTGCATCAACGCAAAAAATTATTCCATGCTTCCTGCACAACTGACCGATAGAATCCATATCAGCCCTATATCCGGATAAGAACTGAACCATGCTAATTGAAATCAATTTTGTTTTAGATGTAATAAGTTTTTCTATTTCGTCAACATCAACAATTCCGTCTTTGGATTTCGCGAAGTCAATTTCGACGCCATACTTTTTTAGATTCATAAACGGATAGACATTCGACGGGAATTCAAGATCGTTTAAAATTATTCGGTCGCCCGTTTGCCAGTGAATTCCTTGTGCTAAAATATTTATCCCGTTGGAAACATTATCCACCCAGGCAAGGCGTTCCGGCCCGGCGCCTAACAGTTTTCCCAATTTATTTTTTGCACTTACATGCCATTTTAAAACAAACTTGTAATTCTCGATTTTGGATGAGCTGCGTTGTTCGGCATATTCCGCAATACGATTTAATACAACGCTCGACCATGGCCCGATTGCGGCATGGTTGAAGTAGATTTGATCCGTCTTAAGATGCGGGAATAGCTCGCGGGCTTCGGCAATAGTCATTTTAATTTCCAATTATTTTAAAAACGGTATCAAAAATACGGGAATCTTTACGATAATAATATTAGAATAGAGCATGAATTAAATTAATTAAATGGATAAATTATTAGAAATAGCACGAGCGTTTTACGGCGTAATAATTCCAAGAAAGTTTCGTAAAAATTTTTACCAGTTCACGGTTGAATTTTTAGATCAGCGATATTCGGTTGAAACTGCGATTGGACTGGCTTTACAAAAGCTTCATTTGAATTAACATAAAAATAAATTCGTTCGGCTGCCGGGTTATAAAGGATTTGAAAATTTTTACGCCCACATCATAACCCTCAAATGATGGTATCTGAAAAAGAGACGATGCCCCTCATCGTCTCTTTTTTTTTACAACCGGCTTTATTTTTTCTTATTCAGAATTTCTTCCATCTGATCCATAATTTTGTTCATTTTGGCTATGGTTAAATCGAAAGCTTCGGAAGAGAGCGGATCGATGCCTGCTTTCTTTATCAAGTCAATCGGGTATTCCGAACCGCCGCCTTTAAGTATATGATAGAACCCGTCGATTGCCGGTTTGCCCTCTTTAACAATTTTCTCCGCAAAAGCAGTAGCGTAAATTAACGACGTAGAATACTGATAGACATAGTAAGTATAATTTATGAAGTGAGGAATATATTCCCACTCATAAGCAATATAAGGATCAACAACGCAAACACCTTGATCGTTGCCGTAATATGTTTTTACAATATCGTAATAAATTTTACTCATTTCTTCACCGGTTAGCGGTTCTCCATTCTCAATTTTTTTGTGAATGTCCCACTCAAATTCCGCAAAAGAAGTCTGGCGGAAAATTGTTGTTCTTAACAAATCGAGGTAGGAACCTAGTAGGTAAAGCTTTTCCTCGTCAGTTTTAACGTGATTGACCATGTAATTATTAAGCAGAGTCTCGTTAATTGTAGATGCAATTTCGGCGACAAATATCGGGTAATCCGATTTTACAAACGGCTGGTTCTTGTTGGAAAAATAACTGTGCATTGTATGACCAAGCTCGTGCGCGAGAGTCGAAACAGATTCGTAATCGCCTGTCCAATTCATCAATATATAAGGGTGGTATGCATAAGCCGCACCAGATGAATACGCGCCGCTTCTCTTGCCGGTTGTTGGTATATAATCAATCCACCTTTCATCGAAAGCTTTCTTAACGGTATTCACATATTCTTCGCCCATGGGTTTTACTACATCTAGAATTAGTTTCTGTCCTTCCGGAATATCAAACGAAAAATTTACGGATTTAACGAGCGGAGTATAAAGATCGTAGTAATGAAGAGTATCCACGCCGAGCATGCGGGCCTTTAATTTTAAAAAGCGGTAAAGCGTCGGCAAATTTTTATGAATCTGGTTAATCAAATTTTCATAAACCGAGACTGGAATATTGTTTGTGCTCAGCGAGCTTTCGAGAACTGTATTGTACTTTCTGTTTTTTGCGTAGAAATAATCCGCCCTAACTTTACCGGCAAGATTAGCCCCGATCGTATTCTGGAATTTTTTATAGTTGTCAAAAGTTGCTTCCATTACATGTTCTCTATCTTCACGATTGGCAACACCGCGATACTTTGTATAAGCCGCCGATGATAATTCAACTTCTTCGCCAGTAGACAATTTTATTTTCGCGTTTGGTTTCTCGGCATTGTCGAATATGCCGTAAACTTCCGAAGGCGTCGTTGTAATTAAGCCGGCGCTCGCAAGTATCTGTTCCTCTTCGGCATTAAGCGTATGGTCGCGCATTCTAAGAATATCGTTTACATAGAATTCATAATCATGCAGTTCTTTTTTCTCTTGGAAAAACTTTTTCACTTTGTCCTTATCGATGTTCAAAATTTCCGGTCTGAAAAACGAGGCGGCCTCGCTGAACTGCGTGCCCAAGGTATTGGCTTGCTGCGTAAGAGATTGATTTGTGCTGTTGCGTAGGTCTTCGTCGCTGATACGGTTTGCATAATCAGAAAGTTTATAAAAACTTTGCAGCACATCGAAGTAAAGTTTTAAACCGGCACAGAAAGTATCGGCACTTTCTCCGAGTTTACCTCTAAAATCTTTTAGCTGCTGAATCTGCTTTTCGATTTCCTGTCTATCTTTCTGCCATTCATCCACATTTTTATAAAGTATGGAATTATCCCATGTATATTTTTCGGGAACGTCTTTACGTTCTAGGTTTTGAGCAAAGCCGATTTGTTGAGTCATTAGTAACACCATAATTATTATTAAAAATTTTGAAACATTTTTCATCAATACCTCCTTAAATTATAAAATCCTTCATTAATTCTTTGGGAACAAAATTGAGAAATGTTAGGCGATAGGGAGCAAATTTAGTTTTCAAGATTGGTCTATCGCTATTAGTCAAGAGGGACTATTCATCCCTCTTGACTAAACAAATTTTTATTCTTCTTTCTTGGCTCTCATGGAATCCCAAATAATATAAACGCAAAGCAAGCAGAACATAACAAACGCAAGAACTTCCGCGGTATTCGATTCTGCCCAGGTTTCCATGAACCAATCGGGTAATTTATTTTCTTTCAACACTGCTTTGATAATAACGCTTACAACGCCCATCAATGCACCGCCGGCAATAAAACCGGAAGCTATAAGTGTGCCGCGCTCTCGTCTTGCGTTATTCAAACCTTCATCTTTGCTTCTTGTTGAAACGAAATGCGCAATCAAGCCGCCGACGAGCAGAGGAGTATTTATTTCTTGTGGCAAATACATTCCAAGCGCGAATGCGAGTGCGGGAACATCAACCATAACAAGTATAAGAGAAACAACCGCGCCGCCAATATACAACATCCATGGGGCCGGTTGATTGGACATTAACGGTTGAATAACAGCCGCCATAGCGTTTGCCTGCGGTGCCGGCAATCCGCCGCCGGCAAATCCGTAAATTTTATCGAGCAGTGAAATAATCCAAACAACGGTTGCCGCGGATAAAACTGTTCCTACAAACTTCCAGGTTTCTTGTTTATAAGGCGATGAACCAAGCCAGTAACCGATTTTCAAATCCGTTACAAAAGAACCCGCTACAGATAAAGCGGTGCAGACAACCCCTCCAATAATTAATGCGGAAACCATTCCGGATGGCCCGGAAAGCCCGACAGCTACAAGTATGATGGACGAAAGAACCAAAGTCATCAAGGTCATTCCGGAAACAGGGTTGTTGCCTGTAATGGCGATGGCATTTGCAGCTACCGTTGTAAAGAGAAAAGACATAATCATTACTATCAGCAATCCGACTAAAGCATGAACGACGTTTGTAACCACGCCCATCAGAAAAAAGATAAAAATTACTACCGCCGTAAGAATGATGCCGATTACAATTATCTTCATCGAAAGATCTCGCTGGGTACGAACAGTTGAGGCCTCAACATTTTTTCCGCCAAAGATTTCTTTTACGGCAATGGAAATAGCGGAACGAATTACTTTTGAAGAACGCACTATGCCGATGAAGCCCGCCATAGCGATTGCGCCAATGCCGATATGCCTTACATAGTATTGAAAAATTTGTTCTGCAGACATATCTCTAACCAACAAAGTAACGCCGGAGCCGACACTCACAGTTAAATGGGAACCGAAAAATGATATAACCGGAATCAAAACGAAATACGATAAAAATGAGCCGGCTACAATTATTGTTGAATACTTTAGACCAATAACATATCCAAGACCGACTACCGCCGCGCTAACATCCAGCCTGAAAACAAGTTTGAATTTATCCGCGATTGTTTGACCGATACCGACAACTCTTGATGTAAATATCTCCGCCCAGGTTCCGAATGTAGAGATAAGAAAATCATATAAGCCGCCGATCAATCCGGCGCTAACAAGCACCAATGCCTGGTTGCCTCCTTTTTCACCGGCTACTAAAACTTCCGTAGTAGCCGTACCTTCGGGGAAAGGAAGTTTGCCGTGCATTTCGGAGACGAAATATTTTCTGAACGGTATTAAGAATAAGATTCCGAGAAACGCTCCAAACAACGAAGCAAAGAACATCTGTAAAAACGATGCTTGAAGATTTAGAATATATATGCCGGGTAATGTAAAAATTGCGCCGGCAACCACTGCGCCGGAGGTAGAACCGATCGATTGGATAATTACGTTCTGCCCCATCGCTCCTTTCTTTTTCAGCATATTAGATAATCCAACAGCGAGGATCGCAATCGGAATTGCAGCTTCGAACACCTGGCCGACTTTTAGACCAAGGTATGCCGCAGCCGCAGAGAATAATACAGCCATTATCAATCCGGTCACAACCGAATATGATGTAACTTCGGGAAATGATATATGCGCGGGCATAATAGGTTTGTATTCTTCACCCGGTTTCAATTCCGTATAAGCGTTGGACGGAAGTCCGTTTGTCTGGGGAGTTTCTTGTGTAGACATTCAACTATCTCCTATTTGAAGATTCGAAATTTACTTCATGTATTTATGCTATTAATATTCAACAACTAAAATTCAAAAATCAGCGGAACTTCAAATTCCGTTTTGTCTGTACGAATAGATTTGAATTCAATCTTCCCGTTAAATTTAGAATCCGACGGAATTGAGAATTCCGGTTTTTTGAATTCAAGCGATAATGTTTCTTTTGCCGTTGGATAAAGCGTGATGGAATTATTCTTGAACTTTATCTTCGATCCGTTTGCCAGCTCGGTCGTTTCCGTTATTTTTACATCCATCACTCCGGCTTTGTTAGTGTAAGCCGGAATAAGTACCAATTTTAATTTTGTGGCATCGCCTTTGAATTTATTATTGATTGTGATGTCGCCCGTTCTATAGCTCAATCCTCCGGTAGCCTGCGCTTCGCCAGCAGAATCATAAACGGCATAAGTGAAGTCCGTAACCTTGTTAAAATCTTCTTTGCTGATCTCTATCTTAAAAGTTTTGGATGTCTCGCCTTTCTTCAGTTCAAAAGGAATGTCGTAAGTTTTAACGCTGTCCATGTGAACTTCAAATACTTTCCGGTAGCCGGTAATATCGCCTTCAAGGTTATACATCTGAACTTTATCGAATACATTCTCAAGCTGAATGGAATTTTTCTTAGTGCCCAGTATATTATTATCCATTCGATTCACACCGTCGAATTCCGCCATGAGATCGAAAGTAGAACCGGCTTTGGCGTTGAAATTTCCGAGTACGTCCAGTTCATACACGCCCGGTTCAAGATCGCCGAGATATCTATCGACAAAATCATTTTCGTCTTCGGAATTAAAAATACCGAGCAGCTTTGCTTCACCGTTCGGATCATTCACATAAAAACGAACGGAAGAAAATTTATTTCCTTCTGCGGAAATTCTAACGTGAAGATCCGAGGCGCCGACGGGGACTTCAAGAAAATATCTTTTTAAAATTCCCGGGGATAGTAGCTGGTTATTCCAAACCATTGCATAATTATTCGCACTGTTAAATTGATAAGGAATAACAACCGTTGCCATCATTTCAAATTCCGGAAAGTTGGACCGATCGTCGCGGGTTGCGTAAATCATTCCGTTGTAAAGACCGGGTCCGGTCATTTTGCTTCTATCCAACTTTACGCTTACATATCCGTTTTGATCGTTCCTCAAATGAAGTTTTCTGGAAGTAGGTACAAGCCAATCTTGATCACTCTTAAGATTATAAATTCTATAAAACTTATCATTCTTTATAAAATTGTTTCTCTTAACCATAAAAGTAAAATTATCCGTACTCTTAATGTAGGAGCCGTTTCTTATATAAAGATTTTCGGCGCGCTGTGCCGGCATATTAGGCGCGAAAGATGAAGTATAATAAGTTTCGAATTTTTCTAACTCCCCTTCTTTAATATATTTTTTCAGAAGTTCATACGCGTTGAGAGCGTTTATATATCCGCCGCCTTGATCAAGATGAGTATATCCCTCCAGCTTTGTACCGCTTTGTCTAATTACCTTAAACAAGAACTGCGAGGGAATTTTTACATCCGGAAAATCGACTTTGGCCGCGCTTAAAAGAAGAGATACAACGCCGGCAGTATAAGGCGAGGCCATGCTGGTACCCCACATCACGTCGCCGCGCGCGTAATTTGGAATTGTTGACGCAGCAGCGCCCGGAGAAATAATATCCGGCTTGCGAACCTCGCCGCCACGTGAACTAAAATGAAGAATTATATCTTTCCCAACCATTGCACCGTAAAGGTCGTTGCCCACTTCTTCCGCCAATGCTGCGCCAGAAGCCAAGACAGCATAAGAAGAAGCAGGAAGTCCGGCTGTCGAAATTCCGGGTCCGTCGTTTCCGTTAGAGGTGCAGATATAGAGATAAGGATTTTTTGCTGTGAGATCGTCAAGAAATTTTTCCATATCGGCCTGTCCCTCAATTTCCGAACCGATGCCGAAGCTCATAGTTACTATGCAAGGTTCTTTTCTTTCCTTGGAAATTTTATCGGCATATAAATAAGCTTTCTTCATGCTCTCGGTTACCGTTGCGCCGCCGGGATAATTGTTGTTCCCGATTTTCAGTCCGATAAGATTTGCACCCGGAGCTACTCCGTTAAGCTGTTCATCGCCAATTCTGTAACCGGCGGTAATACCGGAACAGTGTGTGCCGTGACCGCCGTCATCAAAGAAGAATGAAACTTTATTCTCTTCAGGAAAAATATTTAGTCCCATAGTAAATTTTGGCAATCCTTTTGCGTTGGGAATTGTGAACGCGTCAAAATTTTCTTTGTAATTTCTAAGCGGCTTTTCATCCGATAAATCGCCGTTCAAATTTGTATCGAGATACAACACCCAGAAATCTTTTCCGTCGGCTTTGGTTTTGAATGTTACAAAACAAAATTTATCGTTCTCAGTTCCGTTGCCGTTAACATCTCTAACGCCGGAATTTGAATTGAGCCATAATTTTTCAGGCAACACGCCGATAAAATATTTATTGTCTTCCGCCTTGTAGGATAATTTATCAACTCCGGCAACTTTGTAACCGCTTTTCTCATTCACAAAATATTTTATTCCGCTTTCCTCATTCACATCCGCCGGTACAAAGGAAACATCTCCCTCTCCGGTAAAATCTTGTACATCAATAACCTTGGTCTGATCGGTAGATGTTTTTTTCAATCCGTCGATTCCCATATCCAAACCGGTATCGAGAACAAAAATTATTGTTCCCCTGCCGTCATATTGCGGGTACTTCTTAAGAAACGCATCAACACCGGTATTTTTTAATGAAAGGAATGTTTGAGAGTATTCTTGAGCAATAAGGCAGCTCAAAGAAAGCAATATGGCAGGAATGATAAACTTTAATTTCATAGTTCTCCTTTGATTATAGACGTAATATTTTTCTAACCGAATATTTCGTGTTGAGGAAATTCATGCTATACACTGTGAGGAATGCTGTAAACAATTATCATTAGTATTGCGGCGAGTATTGCAAAAAGTTTTGGTAGAGCTTTTTTCTTAATCATATAATATGCAAGGACCCATCCAATAAATGCAATTAATGTTTTGTTGTCGGTAATGTCGTTGCCTATCGGGAAGCCACCCCACATTTGTCCGAATGCGAAGTGGTTCATCATAAAGCCCAGTAAGAATCCGCCGATAAAAAGAAAGACGACAGTCCAATAAGCAAGCTTCTCAATTTTTTTCAGGTTGTCGGCGCTTTCAAGCGCAGTTCTTGTAGAGAGCATCATAGCAAAGAACATGGCAAAGATATGCGGAATTAAAACCCACAACGGCACATCGCCTTTGAAACGAACTATGACCGGTTTATCCGCAGGAATAGTTACGCTGGAACTGTCTTTATGCAGTTCAACCATGTACTGAATTTTTTCAAGCGGAGCCTGCGCCGGAATTTCTGCTGTAAGAACTTGACCGCTTTTCATTTCGACATCGATAAACGGTTCGCGTTCTCTATAATTCTTTCTCCACTTTACTACGCCCTTTATTTGAGTATCGCCGGTTTTAATCTCAATCTTATAATTAGATGAGGAACTATGGCTCCTATCCAATTTGTAATCAATTTTTTTACCTTCGAACATCACCGAACCCGACAACTGATAAGTAGGCCCTGTAACACGTTGGAATATTGCCGAAGCGATAGTAATTATAACTGCAATTGTCCAAAAGACAATGGATTTTTTCATAGCTTCTACATTATTAGTTATCAGAATAATTCGCCTAAACTTAATTCAAAGCGAGGAAAAGAAGCAAATGAAAGACGGTACATTTATTCGATGAGTAATCTGGGTTCGAACAAAGTATCTGTAATTGTTCTGTCACTTTATTTTCTTATTTTTAAATGGAAATGTTAGAGGATAAAATTTTGGATAAAGAAAAATTCATTGTCGATTCGCTTAAAGAAAGCTCCGATGTAAAACTAAAAATGGAATCTGCCTGCAAAGTGGAAATACTTATTGCTGTACAAAGCATTGTCGAATCTTATCGCAAAGGGAACAAATTATTATTGTGCGGCAACGGGGGCAGCGCGGCAGATTGCCAGCATATCGCTACAGAATTTATGATTCGTTTAAATCATGACATTCAAAGACCCGCCCTGGCTGCAATTGCTTTAACGACGGATACTTCAAACCTTACTGCCGGCGGAAACGATATCGGCTTCGAAAATGTTTTTGCCAGGAACGTTGAAGGTTTAGGCATGGCAGGCGATGTTCTAATTGCTATTTCAACAAGCGGCAACTCGCCTAACATTATTAAAGCTGTTGATAAAGCTCATGAGAAAAAAATGTTTGTCGTTGGTTTTTTAGGAGGAACCGGCGGCAAGTTAAAAGATATTGTTGATCTCCCTGTTATTATCCCCTCCGCTAACACACAACGTATTCAAGAAGGTCATATTACGGTTGCGCATATAATTTGTGAGTTGGTAGAAACAGAGTTATACGGATAATATTATTTTGAATTACCTAACATTTTCATAAAATGTTTTGCCAGATATTCATTGATTTCATTGTGACGCAGAATAGGTTGAGAGATTTTTGTTTTGGGATTTTGATACCAATCATGTTTGCTACCATGGCGAATCAAAACGCAACCAGCTTGTTCGATTTTTCTTATTAAATCTTTACGTTTCAATACATCCTACCCATAATAAAATCTTAATAAGAAAATTTATTGAATTTTTTTCTTCGCGCCACTTTTCCTTTTTAGTTTTAACACAGCGGTTTTTCTAACATTAGGAATTTTACCACTTACCAGTTCCTTATAAATGTCCTCAAGATTCTCTGTTAGCTCTTTCAAACTTTCCCCTTGAGTTACATAATCAGGATAATCTTCAATATATCCTAACCAGAAATTATCATCCTGCCAATAAATATATTTTATTGATCCATTGTTCATCCTTTTTCCTACTTGCTGAATAAAACATAAATACAATTTTACCTTAACGCAAGTTTTGGAAGTTGGATGTCAACATTTGAAGAAAAATACATTTTCAAGTGGAATCTTTCTTTTCATTACATTTGATTTGCACTTCTAAAAAATTCAGGTAATTTGATGAACATTCCTTTAGTTATAGCAAAAGAATTAAACGTTCTCGAAAAACAGGTTAAGACAGTTATAAATTTATTCAGCGAAGGAGCTACGGTTCCTTTCATCGCTCGTTACCGTAAAGAACACACGGGCGGACTTGATGAAGATTTTCTCCGCCAGATTGAGGACAGACTGAGCTACCTTACAATTCTTGAAGAAAGAAAACAGACTGTTTTGAAAAGCATAGAAGAGCAAGGCAAGTTAACCGATGAACTAAGAGATAAAATTCTGGCAGCTATAAAGCTTCAGGAAGTTGAAGATTTATATCTTCCTTACAAACCAAAACGCAAAACGCGTGGAACAATCGCAAAGGCAAAAGGATTAGAACCTCTTGCGTTGTTCATAATTGAAAATCCAAATTTCAAAGGTGATTTTGACAAAGAGCTTGAAAAGTATATCAACATTGAGTTGGGCGTAAACAATATTGATGAAGCTCTTCAAGGCGCTAAGGATATCATCGCGGAAATGATAAGCGAAAGCGCCGATGTTCGCCAGGCTGTCCGAGATTTTCTGCTTGAGGAAGCTTCCGTTGTTTCTTCAAAAGCCGAAGCAAAGAAAGAAGAACTTAAAGCGGGCAAAAAAGATGTTTATGAAGTCTATCATAATTTTTCTTGCCAGATAAACAAAATAAAACCTTACCAGGTGCTCGCGCTCAACCGCGGCGAGAAGGAAACGTTCCTAAAAGTAGTATTAAGCTTCGATCAGCCCGCGGTTCTTAATATTATTTTTGATAAATATTTTACTTATGATGAATCCGCTTTCCTCGATATACTTGAGGAAGTAACCGAAGATTCTTTCATGCGGTTAATTTATCCTTCAATTGAACGCGACGTACGCAACCAGCTTAGCGAGATTTCCGATCTTCACGCCATAGAAATATTCGCGGCAAACCTACGCCAGCTGCTCCTTCAGCCACCGATTAACAGTAAAAATATTCTGGGAATCGACCCGGGTTACGTCTCCGGTTCCAAACTTGCGGTTATAGATACAACCGGGAAATACCTGGAAGGAATTACAATTTATCCGCATCCTCCGCAGAATAAAATGGCTGACGCAAAAAAAACTATTCTGCAACTAGTTAATAAGTATGAAGTAAAATTAATCGCAATTGGCAACGGCACGGCCAGCAGGGAAACGGAATTAATGGTTGCTGAGTTAATCAAAGAAAATAAATTGGATTGCCATTACCTTATTGTGAATGAAGCCGGTGCCTCGGTTTACTCTGCAAGTCCGGTTGCTAAAGAAGAATTCCCGGATCTTGAAGCGAGTCAGCGCGGAAATATTTCAATCGCCCGACGCGTGCTTGATCCTCTCGCTGAGCTTGTAAAGATTGATCCGAAATCAATAGGCGTTGGACTTTACCAGCATGATGTCGATCAAAAATTACTTTCAAAAAAATTGGATGATGTTGTTGAAAGCTGCGTTAATTTCGTTGGTGTAGATGTTAATACCGCTTCAGCTTCACTGCTTAATTATGTTTCCGGACTCAACAAACGAATTGCCAATAATGTTATCAAGTACCGTGATAAAACCGGAAGATTCAAAAATCGCAAAGAACTTATGGAAGTATCCGGCATAGGTGAAAAAGCTTTTGAACAGTGCGCCGGATTTTTAAGAATCCGTGAAGGCGAAAACCCGCTGGATAATACTTCTATACATCCCGAATCTTATGAAGCAACAACAAAACTTTTAAAACTATGCGAACTCTCTACTACTCACATTAATGAAAAAGGAAATCTCGTTGAGCTTTACGTAAAAACCAAGGGTGTAAAAAAAGTTGCCGAAGAAGTTGGAGTCGGTGAACCGACGTTGAAGGATATTTTAGATAACTTGAAAAAACCCGGCCGCGACCCGCGCGATGAAATGCCTAAGCAGATCTTGCGCAGCGATGTTTTGAAAATGGAAGACTTGCAGCCGGGTATGAAACTAAAAGGTACTGTCCGTAACGTAGTTGATTTTGGCGCGTTCGTAGATATCGGCGTAAAGCAGGATGGGCTTCTTCATATTTCACAAATCGCGAATAAGTATGTGAAGAATCCGCTCGAACTCTTAAAAGTTGGTGACATTATTGACGTGACAATCCTTTCAGTGGATGTGCAGAAGCAGCGTATATCATTAAGCATGATTAATTAATGTAGGGTCGAGGTCTCCTCGACCCTTTAGTTAAAATAATTTTATAACTCAAGATTCTCTTCGCCTAAAACATCATTCCATTTCGATGCATTATATCTTATATAATTCCTAATCATATATAATTCTTTTTCATTCCTAATGATCCGATCGTAAAATGATCTTTGCCAAACTTTGCCATTTGCTGCAGGGCGTTGTTCATTTACTTTTCTAGTAGATTGATACTTGAAATATGCCACGATTTGGCTTAACGAAAACTGTTTTGTGATTGCATCGGGTTGAGGAGACCTCAACCCTACAATGCCATCAATAATTATTATTCCATGGAAATGATTAGGCATTATTACGAATTCATCCAAATCGATATTGGTAAAATGTTCTTTTATCTCCAACCAGCATTTTTTAACAATTTCACCTATTCCATTCAGCAAGAGGGTCTCATTGTTTACATTACCAAACAATGATATTTTATTCTGCGTACATATTGTAATAAAATAGTAGTTGGAAGAAGAATAATCAAACTCCTTGAGACGTGTTCTTTTACGTTCTAGCATAACGTTGTGCAATGTTTAGGTAAATGTATTCCATTCAAAAATATATTTCAAATTGAATGTTGTAGGGTCGACGTCACGTCGAACCTACATTGCTAACGCCAAAATGTAGCCGACCACGTGAATAATTTGAAGTATATAAACATTCGGTCGAGGAAACCTCGACCCTACGATACAATACAATCATTTGAAAATTTTTTATCTTTGTACATCTTAAAATAATTAACCACATAAGGAAATAAAATGACTGCTAACTTTGATATGATTCAAAAAGTTTATGCGGGTTTTAGAGATAAAGTTGAGCATGCACGTAAAGTTGTCGGAAGACCATTAACTTACGCCGAAAAAATTCTATACTCACATCTTTGGGAACCTGCAAAAGGAGAATTAGATAGAGGCAAAGCTTTTGCCGAATTCGCGCCGGACCGAGTTGCAATGCAAGACGCGACCGCTCAAATGGCTATGCTGCAATTTATGCATGCCGGCAGAAAAAGTGCCGCTGTACCTGCCACTGCTCATGCCGATCACTTAATCGTGGCGCAAAACGGATCGAAGGAAGACCTCGAAAAAGCTATCGATGAAAACAGAGAAGTTTATGAGTTCCTCGAAAGTATCTGTCAAAAATACGGAGTCGGATTCTGGAAACCCGGCGCCGGAATTATTCACCAGGTAATTCTGGAAAATTACGCCTTCCCCGGCGGGATGATGATCGGTTCTGATTCTCATACTCCAAATGCAGGCGGACTTGGAATGATCGCAATCGGAGTCGGTGGTGCGGATGTAGTTGACGTTATGGCCGGAATGCCCTGGGAATTAAAATGGCCAAAACTTATCGGCGTTCATCTTACCGGTAAATTATCCGGCTGGACCTCTCCAAAAGATGTTATTCTTAAAGTTGCCGGACTTCTTACCGTTAAAGGAGGAACCGGTGCTATTGTAGAATATTTCGGCGAAGGCGCCGATTCAATTTCCGGTACCGGCAAAGCAACTATTTGCAACATGGGTGCTGAAGTTGGCGCAACATGTTCTATATTTCCTTTTGATGAAAAGATGGCTGCTTACTTAACAAAGACTGATCGCGCCGACGTTGCTAAACTCGCGACTCAGCTTGCGGATGTCTTAAAAGCCGATCATGAAGTTTATGCCGATCCATCAAAATATTATGACCAGGTAATTGAAATCGATTTAAATGAACTTGAGCCATATCTTAATGGTCCGTTTACTCCGGATCTCGCTCACCCGATTTCGAGAATGAAAGAAGATGTTGTCGCAAATAACTATCCGGATAAAATCAGCGTTGCTTTAATCGGAAGCTGCACAAATTCGAGCTACGAAGATATCGACCGCTCTGCAAACATCGCTCGTCAAGCATTGGCTAAAGGATTAAAAGCAAAATCCGAATTCAAAATTACTCCGGGTTCAGAACAAGTCCGCGCAACAATTGAACGCGACGGACAATTGCAAACCCTCACTGAATTTGGCGGACAAGTCCTTGCCAACGCTTGCGGTCCTTGCATCGGTATGTGGAAAAGAATGGATATATCAATCGGTGAAAGAAACACTATTGTAAATTCATTCAACAGAAATTTTGCAAAGAGAAACGATAACAATCCGGAAACGCTTTCGTTTGTCGCCAGTCCAGAATTAGTAACTGCTCTCGCAATCGCGGGTAGTCTTTCGTTCAATCCCGAAACAGACTACTTAACAAACGAAAACGGCGAACAGGTAAAGCTTGATCCTCCGTACGGAGATGAATTACCCGCTCAAGGTTTCATGAAGGACACAAAAGGTTTTCTCGCTCCTTCAAAAGACGGATTCAAAACTGAAATTAAAATGCCTGCGCAAAGCGAACGTCTCGAATTTATGGAACAGTTCAAGCCATGGAACGGAAAAGATTTTACTGATATGCCGCTGCTACTTAAAGCAAAAGGCAAATGCACTACAGATCATATCTCGCCGGCGGGTTCATGGCTTAAATTCCGCGGACATCTCGATAATATTTCCAAGAATATGTTTCTTGGCGCCATCAACGCATTTACCGGAAAACCCGGCCAAGCAAAAAATCAGTTTACCGAATATTATCAACCGGTTCACGAAGTTGCACGCGAATACAAAGCCCAGGCAATCGGCTGGGTGGTTGTAGGAGATGAAAACTACGGAGAAGGTTCGTCGCGCGAACATGCAGCAATGGAACCGCGCTTTCTCGGCGGCAAAGCAATTATCACAAAGAGTTTCGCGCGTATTCACGAAACCAATCTAAAGAAACAAGGTATGCTTCCTTTAACTTTCTCCGATCCAAGTGATTACGATAAAATCCAGGAAGACGACACACTTAGTCTTGTAGGATTAAATGATTTCGCACCGGAAAAACAATTGCAGTTAATAATTAAACACAAAGACGGCAGCACAGAAGAAATTTGGCTGAATCATTCTTTCAATGCAGGACAGATTGAATGGTTCAAAGCCGGCGGCGCATTAAATTTGATTGCTCAAAGCCAAAAAGCCGCACCGGTTAAAAAAGTTGTAAAGAAAGCTGCTATAAAACCCGTTGCTAAGAAAAAAGTTGTTAAAGCAAAACCGGCAAAGAAAACTGCAGCTAAGAAAGTTGTTAAAAAAGCTTCCGCTAAAAAAGCTGTTAATGCTGTAAAGAAAGCAGCTGTTAAAAAACCGGCGAAAGCTAAAAAGGCTGTAGTAAAGAAAGTGGTTAAAAAAGCAGTAGCTATAAAAGTAGCAAAAGCTAAGACAAAGAAAGTTGCAGCAAAAAAGGTTGTTAAAAAGAAAAAATAAGCGCACTTGTAGAGACGAGGCATGCCTCGTCTCTTTCTATTTTCTGCAATATTAATACAATTTTATTCATTGCCCTTTACAGTAAATTTTTGTTATTTGTTTGTGAAATTAAAAATGTACCCGGGGGTACAATGGTTAAAAGCAAAATATTTTTTTACTGTAACATTCTAATAATTCTTTTTTATAATGCAATTTATTCCCAGCAGACAGTAACTGAAGGCTCATTATTAAGAATTAATTTCTATCAGAGTACGGTAGATACTAACGACAGGGTTGAACACTGGGAATCGATTACCACATCTTCGGGAAAGACTCAGGAAGCATTCGAGAATATTTTTACATTTAATAAAACACGGTATTTTATTAAGAGGATTACAACCGACGAATATAATACCTCCATTGGTCCACCCTCTTCTTTTCAAATGAGATTAATTAATTCTTCCACCTCCAACGAATTTTCTCTTTTTGGCGGACGTTACCCTGAATGTGGAACCGGAACTTACTTATCCGGAGCAGCTAATATTCTTAACGTAGAAAAAGGCTTAATACTAACCAACTGCATAAGTCATGCGGGATATTATTTATCTTCTGATTCCCTATACTCTTTAAATAACGGTTCAACCTCGTTAACCCCAATACATATTGTAGGTCGAATTCACAATGATTACCTCTTAGCTGCGACTACCACGGATGATTATGGTTATTCCTATTATCTCATAAATTTTGATTCGCAAAATAATCTAGTCGTAAAAAATAAAGTAACCTTTCCCGATGTAGAATCACCTTTCTTTGCCGCACCGGAAAAATGTTATTCTCTCAATGATTCATTGTCAATTATAAGCTTTGAATGGTCGCCCTCGCTATTTATTGAAAAGCTAAAAGATTCTTCATTTGTAAAGGTCGATGTTCTTTCATTTAATTCGTGGCAATCGTTTTGGACTGTTAAGAATGGTTATCTTTATTTTATAGATGATCAGAATCTTGCAAGACGGCATTTCAATTCAAATAATCTATCATTTGGACAAAAAGAAATTATTCTTTCGTTAGGCTCGAGCCTAGGTACAGATACACAAGAAAATTTCTTAACATTTACAGAGAACGATTCTATTAACATTTATTCCTTTCAGCAGAATCAAATCATCAATAAAATAAATTATCCGCCTCGCAATCAATATTTCAATATGCTTGTTGATTCACCTTATGTCTATATCCATGTAGTTGATAAAATAACTGGCGTCAACCAATCGACCAGTATTCCAAATCAGTTTATTTTAGAACAAAACTTCCCCAACCCGTTTAACCCAACAACAACAATACAATTTTCAATTCCCTCTCCTTCGCAAGGAGAGGGACAAAGGGTGAGGTTGGTTACACTTAAAGTTTACGACGTACTCGGTCAAGAAATTTCCACACTCGTCAACGAACAAAAATCTCCCGGCAATTACCAGGTAACTTTCGATGGAAGCGAGCTACCAAGTGGAGTTTACTTTTATAGATTGGAAGCAGGTTCATTCAGCCAAACAAAGAAATTTGTACTGATGAAATAATGGGAGCAATTATATGAAACGATTCATAATGTTATTAATATTCTTATTCATCACTTTCATATTAATAAGACCCGCAACAGCACAAGATTCAAAGAATTTGTCGTTCATCGGTAAGTACTCAGAAGGACCTAGTTATGCTGTGGCGACAAAAGATTCAATCATTTTTATTGGGAATGGAACAAGCATAGACATAACTCTTTTTAGTAATAATACACTTAACAAAATTTCAACCTTTCACGGAGATTACTTAATTAACCATTTGGTACAGGCTGATAATACGTTATTCGCGGCAACTACTGGCGGATTGTACATAATAGATTTTTCCAATACAACTTCTCCTTTCCAAAAGAGCTTTATTCCGTCAAATGGAAATACACAAGCAGTTTTTATTCAGCAGAATACAGCTTATGTGATATCTGATGATGCCGGTCTTAGTATTATAGACATATCAAATTTGAATTATCCAATAACTCTTTCCAATTTTAATTTAGATAATCCTATTAATTTCAACGATTTGTTTGTTTCCGATTCACTTGCTTATTTATGCGGAGATAACGGGGGCATATTGGTAGTAAATGTGAAGCAAAAAAGTAATCCAACTTTGTTGTCAACAAATTTTTTAGAAAATCATCAGGTTCCTGTTACTATCAAAATTAAGAACAACTATGCATATATTGGCACCATAAATAATGATAGCTTTTTCAGTTGGAGGCTCAGTAAATTATTTGTACTTGACATCTCGGAACCTAAATCTGCTAAAATAACTTTTTCTGCTTATATCCCCGGTGATTGGGTCTCAAGAGCAAGAGATATATATATTAAAGATACCCTTTTAGTTCTTTCCTATATCAATGACGGCCCTGATGGCGTGTTGATTTACGATATTTCGAATCCATCAACTCCTAAAAATCCAATTGATGGAAATGTGTATAATACGATTAACATCTACGCTAGCGATGGTTATTCGGTTGCCATGTATAAAGATTACTTATTCCTCTCTAGAGGCGGTAACGGATTATCTGTTTATTCGTTAAAAAATATGAATAACCCGGAGGGAATAACATCCTACAAAACATTGGATACGATAAATGATATTTCTATTTCAAATAATACAATTTATGCCTCATGTGGAAGCAGCAGACTAAATTGCTTTGATTACAGCGACCCAAATAATATCGTAAGAACCACTAAACAATTTGTACAAACTTATCCCAATGTTTACAGTACATCTGTTTTTATAAAAAATAATCTGGCATATCTTACAAGCACACCGAGTTCTGGATGCGGTCTGCAAATAGTTGATATTTCAGATGCAAATAATTTTATTGAATTAGGTTTGTTTCATGAAGTAGAGGGGAATAAAGTTATAGTGAAAGACAAATATGCCTATATCGCGGCAAGATTTCACGGACTTTGGATATGTGATATTTCGGATTCAACTAATCCTAAATTAATTTATAATGATTCTTTTGAAAAATCGGGTGTCGGCATTCTTGTTGACGATTCATTATGTTTTCTTGCAGCTGATACAATGGGATTTTATGTATATGATATTACTAATCCCAATTTGCCAGAGTTAATAAAAAATGTTAATCAAATTGGTTCGGTGGAGGACATTACCGTAAAAGATTCGGTTATTTTTATTGCACAGGGCAAGAGCGGCATTAGTATGCTGAACAAGAATGATTACTCGAATATTTCTACTTTTAACAATCATTCAACTTATGTCCGAAAAATTTTACGGGATGGTAATTATTTGTATGTTTTGGATGATACACGAGGTTTAGTAGTCTTTGATATTACTAATCCGGTTAATGCTTTTGAAACGGGTTGCTACACTTTGGGAAAAGCTATTGCTATTAATTTGACCGTTGAAGGTAATTTAATTTTTCTATCTCAAGGTTCTTACGGATTTACCATTTTAAAGAATGATTTAATTACTTCGGTTAAAAATGGAAGTAATTCATCTTTAACAAATCACATAGATTTATCTCAAAACTACCCCAACCCATTCAACCCAACAACAACAATACAATTTTCAATTCCCTCTCCTTCGCAAGGAGAGGGACAAAGGGTGAGGTCGGTTACACTTAAAGTTTACGACGTACTCGGTCGAGAAATCGCAACTCTCGTCAACGAACAAAAATCCCCCGGTAATTACCAGGTTACATTTGACGGAAGCAAATTAACTAGCGGTGTTTACTTTTACAGATTGCAAAGCGGATCATTCAGCCAGACAAAGAAATTTCTTCTGCTCAAATAAACTTGTCATGAGGTGAAACGAATTCCGATAAAGCACAACTGCCTTCCGCAATACTGCACTTTTGCGATTCAGCATGGTTGGTTTCCCTTTCTAATTTGAATGAATAACATTGTATCTTAAGGGAATATCATTTTTTCTTCTGTTTATATCGTTTTTTTTAACTTTTACTTGTTTACAAAGCTCAGATATTCCTTTCTAATGAATAAATATTCCTTTATAAATTTCCAAAATATCTTTATAAGCAACCGTTATTCCTTTTTCATCAATTAGTATCCCGTTCTTAACAAGCAGAATATCTTTCTAATTTTTCTGCATACCTTTCTTTTACAGCTTTATACTTTTATTATAATCCATTATGCCTTTATATTGTACCGTCAGGTTCTTCTTACGGGTATTCTTTTAGAATTTTTTTGCCTATTATTCATTTGTAAACAAGATTTTTATTGTCAAAATCTTCCTCATTATTCCGCAAGCTTGCTGAGAAATAAAAAGTATCACCAAATAAACGAGGTAAGACATGCTTAAGTACAATTTAAATCGAATGCTTAGCCAGCGCGGTATTTCCAGCACTCCGGTAGGATTTTTTATTAGAAACGGTTTCAAAAAAACTTCGGCAAGCAGATGGGCCCGCGGGGATTTTAAGGAAATCTCAATGGGAAATTTGGAAAAACTTTGCCTTCTATTCCGCTGCACTCCAAATGATTTAATGGAATGGACGCCCCCAAAGAACACTATCGCAGATGAAACCCAGCCCCTTACAAAATTACTTACCGGCTCGGTGCTCGAATTCAATCTACAAAATCTTAGCGGGGATATTCCTTACGATAAACTTTCAACCTTTGCGCAAAAAATTATTGAGGTAAAAAAAGAATTGCTCAATAAAAAATAATTTTCGAGAAATATTTTATTTAAACTCTTGTTTTAAGAAGAGAATATTTATTGCTAATGTTATACGCAAATGTTTTTTCTTCCGTCTAACGTCTCCCTTCTTACGTAACGTTACTCCGTTCTCCAAACAATCTTATCTCCGTTTTTAATCCCGTACTTATCGGAGAATCCGGCGTTAACTTCCACAACATACTGCGCCGGCTTAACGGAAGGAAGAGAAGTATCGTCGTAGGGCTTTGCGTTTTTAGCTATGTGAACAACTTCCATTTTCGAATTAACGTAAATAATATCCAAAGGAAGAACGGTATTGTGCATCCAAAATGCTTGCGGTTCCTCGGTTGAAAACAAAAATAACATTCCCTGATTCTGCTCCATCTTATCGCGGAACATTAAACCTGTTTCCCGTTTCTCCGGGGTATCGGCAATTTCGATATCAATGTTTGTTATAAAATTTCCCTTGGCATCGCTAAAAGTTAATTCGCCTTGCTTTGTAAAAGAATAAACCGTCTTATTGTTCATTGCCTGATCCAGAGCATTGTTGGAAGTTTCCTCTTTCTTTGATAATAAATTCGGAAGGATTAAATATGCGGCTAAGGCCAGCACAACAACTGCGGCTCCCGTCTGTATAAAAAGATTTTTTCTTTTTTGATTCTTCGATAACTGAACTTTGTTTTTCGACATGGATGTTTATCTGTAAATTAGTTTGTAATTTTTTTACGTTTTATAAATATTGAATTGGTTAAGGCCTCAAGGCAAATTTAATAAATAATCTTTGAAAACATGAAAGCGCCTATCGTTTTACGAAAAGAAATAAGTTTAAGTTCCATGCATCTTAAAATGATCTCGAGCGGATGGGGCCCTGCCGTTGTTGAAAATACAATAACCGAAAAAATTACTTATCTCTCGGACGAACTTAAAATAAACGGTTATGTGTCTTATCCCATCGACCGGACTAAAAAATATCCGTGTGTGTTATGGAATAGAGGCGGCTACGGCGAAAACGGATCGATTGATGAATTCAACGCGCGCGGCATATTAGGACAAATAGCGAGTTGGGGCTATGTTGTGTTAGCTTCGCAGTACCGAGGAAACGCCGGAAGCCAAGGCAAGGACGAATTCGGCGGCGAAGACGTAAACGATATACTTAATTTGATTCCTCTTGCCGAAGAATTTGAGTTTGCCGATAATAATATTTGGGGAATTGAAGGATGGAGCCGCGGCGGAATGATGACTTACCTTGCACTAACCAAAATAAATATATTTAAAGCCGCAATTGTAAGCGGAGGAATTGCCGATCTTCACTGCGCGGAAAAAACAAGCGAGTTTAGGGATGTTCTTAAAAAAACAAATCTCTTTCATTCAAATGAACAAATAAAATCAATGTGCTATTCGCGCTCAATTATAAACTTCCCGGAAAAACTTTGCCGCGCCACGCCGATATTACTTCTTCACGGCACAAACGATGATAGGGTCCCGGTTTCCGATTCGCAAAATCTTTCGGTTAAATTAACGAAATTAAACCGCGAACATAAATTGGTTTTGCTTGAAGGCGGGGATCACTTCTTAAAATCGCACCGTAAAGAAGTTGACCGGATGAGAAAAGATTGGTTCGCAAAATATCTTGAATAACTAAAGTTTTAGCTCGGTTACTTTTCCCGAAGATTTAAAAACTATCTTCAGAATTTTGCAACTAAGTAAGCTGCTGCTAAGAGTTACAATATTTTTCCCGGGTAATAAATTTTCCGTAACAGTTGTTTCGAGGGCTACACCGGTCCCTCCGCTTATTTCAATATTTTCTTCCGCATTTGCGCAGATAAACAATCTCGCCGAGCTTTCGGAATCTTTAATCAATACCGGTTTACTTAAGATATCGCCATCCTCTGCCAATCGGTTCAATCCAGTAAATTTTATTTCGATTGAATTGGATGGGTTTCTGCTTTCATCCCAAAGTTTATTCACGGATTTCAGAGAGAAGTAATAATTAATCCGCTTCGGCTTATCAATTGCAATTGTGAGCGAAGTTTGATTTGCCGGGATTAGATCGAAAAGATAATGCGCTCGCGGTTTGGCGTTTGAATCCGGAAGACTGTAAAGCGCAAAATATCTTGCCGAGTCCAGAGAAGATTTTGCTTTTACGGAATCCCAAGTTAGAATGAAGATATTTTTATCATCGCCGGTTTTTTGAAATTTGAAATTCTCTGGAGAAAGAGGAAGAAATTTACTGCCGTCTTTTTCCAGCCAGGCCATCGATGAGGGAAAAGTTTTATACGGAAAGACCTGGAAGTTATAATCCTTTATATTCGAATAGCGGAAAAACGCAACCCCGGCGGCATTAATTGCTCTTACGTATTCAATCATGCGGTTTAGATCGTTCCTAACATTTTCTTTGTAAGCTCCCATTCCAATAACAATATTTCTTCCAAAAGAATTTTGAGCCCAGTCTTTTGCCAATACGTCAAAGCGGGGCTTGTCGCCAATTCCCCAATAAATTTGAGGCGCAAGATAATCTATAATTCCAAGTTTAAGCCATTCACGCGAGTCCTGGTAAATTTCCGAATACCCTTGCCAACCGTTTGCGCCGTTTATGTTTTTGTAAATTCCGATTGGCGCCGCGCCTACTTTTACAAAACTTCTTTCAGCTTTAATTTTTTTGTAGATCAGTTCGACGGTGCCGGTAATATTTTGTCTTCGCCATTCATCACGGTTTAAATTCTTGCCGTAGATGCCGTAAGAAAAATCGTCGTCAAAGTTCTTACCCGGGTAACGAATGTAATCCAACTGCACGCCGTCGAGATTATATTTTTCAACCATCTCGGCAATTAAATCGGAAACATATTCTCTTACTTCGGGCAGACCTGGATCCAGCCAATAGGATTTTTGTCCGTTCTCAGTTTCTTCAATTACCCACTCCGGTTTTTTCTTCGCGATATGATCGGGATTATTGAGTATATAAGTTTCGCTGCCGTTAAAACATTTGAATACATTTACCCATGCATGAATCTCCAGTCCGCGTTTGTGAGCCTGTGCTATTGCAAATTCAAGAGGATCATACGATGCCTTCCCGTTCACTTCCCCGGTAATGTAGGGAGATAACGGTTCGTAAGAGGAACGAAACATTGCGGTGCCGTTGCTTTCCGCCTGGAAGTAAACCGTATTTAAATTTTTGGATTTAATGTTATCGAAAATTTGTATAAGGTCCTGCTTTTGTTTTTCGGCGTCGAACGTATTAGGCGGCCAATCGAGTCTGAAGTTTGTAGCCAACCACACGGCGCGTGTTTCTCTTTCGAATTGGGCGCGGGCAGAAATATTAAAGAGGGTTGCACTGACAAAAAGTATAAGGAATAAATTTCTCACGAAAATTCTTTGGAATTATTTTACAAAATAACCGGCGCCTTTTTCTATTGCCGCTTTAACCGCCGCTTTTTCAGCCGTAACGTCCAAAAGCAGCCTGCCCAATTTGTTCAGCAGAACAAATTTTATTTTATCGGATGTTCCCTTTTTATCACGCTTCATTATTTCATAAATATCATCGGCGTTGAAATTCCGGACAACTATTTTATCTTTCAACTTCATCGGAAGACTCGCAAACCGGGCAAACTGTTTATCGCTGATTAGCTCCAAACCCCTGGACAATTCCAGGGCGCACATTATGCCTACTGTAACCGCCTGTCCGTGTTTCAATAAATAATTTTGTTCCACCTCGAAAGCATGGGCAAATGTATGGCCAAAGTTTAAAATTTTGCGCAAGCCGCTTTCTTTCTCATCTTTGGCAACTACGTCTCCTTTAAAACGAATGCATGTTTCAATAATCTTTTTCGTGAATGCCGGCTTCAGAAGCAGAAGTTTATCGAGATTATTATTTAACGCATCGAACAATTCATCATTGGAAAGAAAAGCATATTTCAAAATTTCTCCGATGCCGCAAACTAATTCGTCCTTTGGAAGCGTATTTAAAAATTCCGTATCGATAAAAACAAACTCCGGCTGAAAAAATGTGCCGATAATATTTTTTGTGTGCTCGAAATTAATTCCCGTCTTTCCGCCTACGGAACTATCAACCGCAGAAAGTAATGTTGTAGGAATCTGAACAAACTGAACACCCCTCATAAAGGTGGATGCGACAAATCCCGTTATATCTCCAGTTATACCTCCGCCAACGGCAACTACAAGGGTATCTCTTGCAAAGCCATGACTAATAAGATCGGAATAAATTTTTTGCGCGCCGTCGAAGCTCTTATTCCTTTCGTTTGATTCAAAGACATGAACAAATGACTTGCCGCCGCCGGCGGAAATTAAACTATTTATTTTTTCGCCGTGATACTCAAACACATTACTATCAACCACAAAAAAGAAATTCTTACAAAAATTGCCGGATTTAATAACACGGCGGAAAGAATTTGTTATCCCGTCGCCGAGAAAAATGGGATATGTTTTACCGGGAATTTTAATCTCAATTTTTTTCATCGAAGAGCACCGAAATTTTTTTTGCAATTTTATCTATTGTTACGCCCAGCGGCTGCATATCGGATTCAATTATAAGATCTGCCCGTTCGTAATACTTACTTCTCTTTTGAAGCAGTTCTTCTATCTTTTCCACAAAGTCTTTTTCGGAGTTTCCGTTCAAAACCATGTCGCGTATCAGCGGGCGGTCTATTTTATTTTTCAATCTTTTATACAGCACGTTTGGAGCCACTTTAAGATAAATTATTTTTCCTGTTTTTCGAATGATTGCAAAGTTTGTATCGTTAGTGATTGTTCCGCCGCCAAGAGAAATAACAAGATCGTCTTTTTGCGAAAATCTTGTGAGCACATGCGTCTCGAGCTCGCGAAAATACGCTTCCCCTTTTTTTTCAAATATTTCTACTATCGAAAGATTTTCCTGGGATTCGATTTCCTTATCAAGGTCTATAAATTCAAACCCGAGCACGTTGGCAAGTATTGGCCCAACCGTGCTTTTACCGCTTGTCATAAATCCGGTTATGTAGATTCTCTTTAAGCTCATAGAAGAATGAATTTTAAAACATCCGCAACTCAATATATAAAATCATGATTGATATTGGAAAAATTTGTTTGATGTTATTCGCCGCCGACTTTATAGTGGCGCCGTTAAAACAGGCGAAGCATTAATTGACTGGATTAAAAAGGAATTGACATAAAAAAGCCGTTCTCTTAAGAACGGCTTTTTAATTTTAGTACCGGTAGAAGAGATATCTGTTATCAACAATATCGGCTTCTTTCTTTAAGTCCTGAACCCATTGCATAAAATACCGGCTCTTTTTGGAAGACAGTATTTGTTTCTTCAACTCGGCTTTCTGAAAATCGTAGGTTTGATTATTAAACTGAGTTCTGTAGGTAACCTTAATAAGATAAGCGCCAATTCTACCCTTTACAGGCTGCGACCATTTATTCAAATCAGCTTTATACGCATAATCTGTAAATGCAAATTCACGGCCAAGGCGGGGGACATTTCCATTAACAGTAAATTCCGAAGTGGTATCTACTCTCGCCGCATTCCAAACCGTTTTTGCCACAGCGGAAGGATCGCCGTTATCGCCGATCTTCGAACGAATATCAGCAATCAACGACATCGCTTTATCCAATTTCTTTTTTCTAAGCAAAGTGTTTTTAACCTGAGATTTTACCACGTCAAATTTCTCTACTCCGGCTTTTGAAGCATCGGAGATCATGGCAACAATATACCCGGCAGGCACTTTGAATACGTCGCTAATCGAACCGGTGCTTTCGTCGAACGACCATTTAACCAAGGCAGAGTTGGAACCCAAACTTGGAATAGCTGTAGCGTCTTTTGCATATCCAGGAGTTTCGCCAATGTCGTATTTCATCAGTTTAGCTTCGGATTCAAATCCGTCTTTCTTAGCTATGTAGGAGAAATCCTGGGCGTCCTGGTAAATTTTATCGGCAGTGCTTCCGGAAACTTGTATTCGGTTAACAATTTGTTCAACAACGTAATCGGTATTCGATTTTCCGGTTACTTTGATTATGTGATATCCAAATTGAGTTTTAATTGGTTTTTGTATTACTCCGATCTTACCGTTAAAACAAGCTTCTTCAAAGGGCTTAACCATTTGTCCTTTACCAAACCATCCCAAATCGCCGCCGTTATTCTTAGTGCCGTCATCGGACTTCATTCTGGCTTCGTTTTCAAAATTGGCGCCTTTCATCAACTCGTTATAGATATCCATAGCTTTCTTGTAGTCTGCTTTATCGTCTCCTGTGGATTTAACGAGAATATGCGAAGCTCTTACCATTGTATTTTTGGAAGTGACTCTATCAACCAGTTTGTAAACAACAAAACCCTGGAAAGTTAGAACCGGACCAATTACATCTCCAACTTTGGCGTTGCTTAAAATATTTTTAACATTCTCCGGCAGTCTTACAATTGAAATTGTATCCCGTCTATAAGGAACTTCGGAATAAATATTCACGTAACTTTTAAATGAAGCCGTATCGTTTTTCATTTTAGCAACCAGGTCATCAAGATTTTTCTTTATAGACAGCGTATCGTCATGAGAAGGTTGTCTTCTGAAGAGAACAAATTTCAGTTTCCTCTGGGCGTCAACGTGGTAATCTTCCGGGTGGTCGTCGTAATATTTTTTAATTTCCTCATCGGAAACTTTCACATCGGAATCGGGAACAGAATTAAGATCTACAGAAACATAATCGGCTTTCATCTTAATATTTTGCTTGATAAAGGCGTCGCGTGTTTCTTCATCGCTAACAGTAATAGATGCCGTAACATAGTCCTGCAATTTTTGTTGAATCAACTGCTGGCGCACCTGCGCTTCGACAGCAATCATGATTTGTTTATTTCGAGGATCTCTAATAGTAGTTTCATATAACTGCCTATTAAAGTTACCCGTAGAATCCGTAAACTGTTTTTTAAGTTCGGCAGGAGGATTTGGTCCCAGAAGTTCGTCTCTAACTTCATCATCGGTAACAATAATGCCGTACTGTTGAATTTTCTTTTCTAACAATTTCTGAGTAACAACCGCATCCCAAACCTGATCTCTAAAAAAATCCATTTGCGATTCATCTATGGTTTGTCCATTCTGTTCCTGACTCTTTCTAGCTCTATCGACGAAATTTGAATAGTCTTGATAGGAAATATCTTCACCGTCAACCGAACCTACATTTTGACTTCTCTGATGAAAAAAGTCCGTCAGTTTGGAATCCGATAAAACCATAAAAAGCACAAAAATACCGCCGACCAGAAACATGAACCACGGAGCTAAACTCCTCATCCGGGCCATCATTCCCATGAAAACAACCTCCGCTTTTGAAATAATAAAAATTTTAGGCGCTAAATTTAGATACCCCACCTTTCAAATGCAATTTCCGCCGGAATAATAAAGTATAAATATTTTAACGGATTAGGATGATATTCTATCTTAACCGGTCGTAGGTCATTTTTTTAGCCCTTCTGAATTAACAAAAAAATTATTTGCGATTCAAAATCACCAAACCTAATTTGAGCCCCAACATTTGGAGACTTTAGATGCCATTGAATTTTTTTAATGTCTGGTTGCCGTACATTTATCTTTATGTCGGCGGGGGAATTTTTTTCCTAGCTGGAATGATTATTATTAGAAAAAACAAAGCAATTGATATGCGGCTTAAGAAAGATCGCTTTTGGTGGAAAGTAATGATTGCCGGATTTTTCTACTACGTTATCCTGCATCTATTTTTAATCATGTCAGCACTTTACTGGTGAGAACTATATGACACAAATTCATAATATCGGTACCGAACTCGATTGGATTGTACTTGTAATTTACATGGCAGCAATGCTGCTTTTCGGAACATACTTTGCAAAGTATAATAAAGATACAAACGATTTCTTCTTCGGAGGAAGAAGATTTACCTGGTGGATAATTGCAATGTCGATTGTTGCAACCGGCATTAGCAGCCATAGCTTTGTTAAATATTCTGCGATGGGATTTAAATATGGTTTCTCTTCATCGATGTCTTATATGAACGACTGGTTTTTTGTGCCCTTCTTTTTATTCGGCTGGCTTCCAATTATTGTTTATTCCAGGATTCGATCCATACCCGAGTATTTTGAAAAAAGGTTTTCGCCTTCGGCAAGATTTTTTGTAACAATCCTGCAGTTGATGTATCTTATAGGTTATGTCGGCATCGGCTTTCTAACGATGGGAAAGGCAATTATGCCTTTAATGCCGGAACACTTTACGTTCTTAGGAGTTCACATTCATGTTACGCTTATGGGCTTGATCTGGGTAACCGCGGTGATAGTAGGTATATACATTACATTCGGAGGACAGACTGCCGTTATCTTTACGGATCTAGTGCAAGGATTGATGCTTATGTTTGCTGGTCTCATGGTGTTCTTTGTCGGAATTGCTTATGTAGGCGGCTGGCATGCATTCTGGAATTTACTGCCCACGTCATGGAAACTTCCGTTCGCAGGATTTAATTCACCTTCGGAATTTAATTCCGTTGGAACATTTTGGGAAGACGGCATCGCCGGCTCGGTCGGTTTCTTATTCATGAACATGGGACTTATAATGAGATTTATGGCTACCAAAAATGTTCATGAAGGAAGAAAAGCTGCGGCGGTAAATATTTTATTTATGCTTCCCATCTCTGCAATAGTTGTTGGAAGCGGCGGGTGGATTGCCAAAGCCATTTCCGTTTTGAATCCAAGCTTAATTCCTCAAAATGTCAATCCCGACAGCATTTTTGTTCTAGTCGCCAATATAATTACCGGTCCCGGTGTTTTCGGTTTTGTTATTGCAGCAATTGCGGCGGCACTTATGTCTACGGTAAGTACTTTGTTAAATGCCACAGCCGCAATCTGGGTTAACGATGTTGACAAACCGGTAAGGATTTGGCTTAAAAAACAAAAACGCGAAGATCCGCCCGATGAAAAAAGAGCAATGATGGTTGCACGAGTATCGACGGCGGCTTTTACATTTTTAGGAGTGTTTGCAGTCTATGCCTTCAATTCGTATCCAACGGTTTACCAGGCTCACGCGTTTTTCCATGCAACATTAACCCCGCCATTGATGATAGCGATTTTCTTCGGGGCATTCTGGAAAAAATTCACTCCGGCAGGTTTAATCTCCACTGTAATAGGCGGAGTTGCGTTAATGCTTCTCGGATTCAGATTTCCGTTAGAACTTATTGCGCCGATTGCTCAAGGAACGCCATACGATCCCGTTCATCCTTTTACTTACATGGCTGCTTTATATAATCTTATTGTATGCACGGGCGTGGCTGTGGTAGTAACTTTACTTCACAATAAACTTAAAAAGGTAGCTGTGTTAATAAAAGAGAATCCTAATCACAACATAATTATGTACTCTTTATTTGTTATAACCGGCGTGGTTATTGTGATAGATATTCTCGACATTTTCTTCAAAATAAGTTTAGGTTCAATCGGATTATTGTTTACCCTGACTTTACTAATGACCGCATGCGTGGCGGTAATAACAACTTTTTACGTTAAGTACGACGAAGAAGCGCAAACTGCCGGACTTACAATCTGGTCGATTCGCCAGGCTAAAGAATGGTTCAAAGGAAGAAAACTGAACGAACGCGAAGGCGAAATCATCCGGGTTCACTGGAAACTTTCTGAAAGCGACGACGAAGATGTAATTAATTTTTCCAAACGCGATATGCAAAAAATGGCGGCGGAAGCAGGCGACCTTGTTTATATTTCCGATACAAGAAAATGGCTCGGCGGTTTAAAATCATGTCACACTGTTTACGGCCAACCGCATGAAGAAGACGGCGTTGTTTACATT
>DAIEQA010000078.1:0-3845 GCA_027348115.1 Ignavibacteriales bacterium | reverse complement strand
CTGCCATTAAACATAAATCCACAAACTATACCGAGAAGTACGATACAGGCTTCGGCGTAAGATTAATAGCGGATTACTTGATTAACTGGAATGGATAGATGGAGAAATTAATACATTTGCGTCGATGCAAGTAACTCTTGCATCGGAACATTAAATGAGATTACAAACGAATTTATTCGTTTATAATCGAACATTTCCGCTTACATCGAAACATTTTACATCTACACTAGAGCATCACAGTACTTTCCAAAAGATAATGATGTCCCCCTTCGTAAAAATTTTCTTGCATCTTAAATCTGTCTGGAATAATTTCTTGCCGGTTTTGTTTTATTCACCGTTCATTTCTTCATTTATTGCTTTTTTATTCCGCAGCAAATTGAGATGAAACCGAGATTATTATTTTGATTAAGTACGAAAGGATTAGCCAAACGTTGTTGAATCAGTTGATACATTTTCCCGGATTCTAAATTTCAAATAATTTTTTTGATGATTTGCATTTCATTCATTTCAAAAAATGAGGAGAAAAGATGAACGAATCAACATCCATTGATATAAAAGACAATTCCGCCAATCCGGCACCGCTGGGTTTGCTCGCATTCGGTATGACTACCGTTTTGCTTAATCTGCACAACGCCGGCATCTTCGAATTAAACTCCATGATTCTGGCGATGGGAATTTTTTACGGCGGCACAGCCCAAATTTTAGCCGGCGTAATGGAATGGAAAAAGAAAAATACGTTCGGGCTGACGGCGTTTGCGTCGTATGGATTTTTCTGGCTTACGCTCGTTGCATTAATTGTAATGCCTAAACTCGGCTGGGTAGGAGCGGCATCCGAGGCAGGAATGGTGGCTTATTTAATCATGTGGGGAATATTTACTTTTCTAATGTTTATCGGGACATTAAAACTTTCTAAAGCGCTTCAGGTTGTATTCGGATCTTTAACCGTGCTCTTTTTCTTGTTGGCTATTGGAGATGGAACCGGAAATGAATCAATTAAAATATTTGCAGGTTACGAAGGGATCTTTTGCGGTGCCTCGGCAATTTATACGGGTATGGCCCAAGTACTCAATGAAGTTTATGGTAAAAAACTTTTGCCTCTGTAAATTCATTTACTGTAACTAAATCAAAAGGTTATCAATGAAAAAATTATTAATGCTGTTTTTGGTTGTTCTATTAACTGTAAATTTTTATGCTCAAAGCAAATCGCCCGAAAAGGATTCAGTCGCTGCTAAAACGGAAAACGCAAAGCCGGAGAAATCCGTTACCCGTCATTCAATAACAATAGACGGTAAAATAATTTCTTATACCGCGATTGCCGGCACCTTTATCATTAACGATGATAAAGACGAACCGGAAGCGAGCATCGGATATACCGCTTACTTAATGGATAATGTTAAAGATGCTACGAAAAGACCAATTTCTTTCGCGTTCAACGGTGGACCGGGTTCGTCTTCGGTTTGGCTTCACATGGGTGCGCTCGGTCCAAAACGTATTGAAACTTCCGATGCTTCGCCAACACCGCCACCGCCGTACAAAATTGTTGATAATAAATTCAGCATACTTGATAAATCCGATCTCGTAATGATCGATCCGGTGGGTACAGGGTTTAGCAAAGCAGTTGGTAAAAAGAAGGATGCGGACTTCTGGGGAGTCGATTCCGACATTAAATCTGTAAGTCAATTTATTCTTCAATACACTAGTGAAAACGGAAGATGGAATTCGCCAAAATATCTAATTGGCGAAAGCTACGGTACAACCCGAGCGGCCGGTATAGTTGATTATCTTCAAACGAATAAAGGAATGTCGTTTAACGGAGTTGTGCTTGTATCGAGCGCGATGGATTTAGGCGCCTTATTCGACGGCGAACGTCCTTACCCGTTTTTCCTTCCTACATTTGCCGCTGTTTCGTGGTATCATCATTTACTTCCTAAGCAGCCGGAAAAGTTGGAACCGTTTTTAGATGAAGTGAGAAAATATGCGCTTGGAACTTACAGTGTTGCTTTAATGGAAGGAGATAAAATAAGTGATGCGCTCCGCGACAGCGTAGCAGAAAAAATTCACGAGTTCACCGGCCTTTCCGTTGAATATGTCAAGAAAGCAAATCTTCGCGTTAGAGAAAGTGAGTACACACAGGAAATGCTGCGCGATAAAGGAGAAACAATTGGTCGTTACGACGCGCGGTTTACCGGGGTCACTTTCGACAAACTTGCGCAAAACGCCCAGTACGATCCAGGGGAAGCGGCTTTCTTTTCAGCATTCACCGCCGCAATTTACAATTACCTTCACGACGATTTAAAATTCGGAGAAGGAAAAACATATCATATATTCGGCGATCTAACCGGATGGGATATGAAACATATAGTTCCCGGTCACGGAACGCAAAATGTTGTTAATACATGCGTCGATCTTGCGCATGCGATGAAATATAATACCAGCTTAAAAGTTTTGGTACTGCAGGGATATTTCGATCTTGCCACGCCTTTCTTTGCGACGGAGTATATGGTAAACCATCTTGATCTAAATAAAAAGCTGCAGCCAAACATCGCAATAAAGTATTTTCCGACAGGACACATGATGTATCTTCACGAGCCGTCGTTAGAAAAAATGAAGAGTGAGATCGGCGGCTTCATTGACTCAACAGATAGACTAAACTCAAATTGAAATATTATTCGACTTTTATGGAAAATAAATCGACTAAACAGAATTCTAGTTCAACTAAAATTATTCATGGAAAGATTTTTGACTGATACTGTTTTAAATAATATTTTCAAACAAGGAATAATTTTCCAGAAAATCAATTAACTCTCTTAGAAAGGAGATAATAAGAAAATGAAAAAGCTAGGATTAAGCGCGTTTGTACTAATGTTTTTGCTTGTAATGTTTTCGTTTTCAGTTCATGCTCAAATGAAGAGTAATAAACCCCGACCGAGTTTGAAGGCGGGAGTAATGCAAAGAATCGGGGTAGATACAGATATATCAATTGACTACAGCAGGCCCGGAGTTAAGGGAAGAGAGATTTGGGGCAAACTTGTTCCGTTCGGGTTGGCACCCGGCGGCAAGGAATCGAATAATAAACCTTACCCGTGGCGCGGCGGTGCTAACGAAAATACTACAATCGAATTTTCGAAAGACGTTATTGTTGACGGTAACAAATTGCCCGCCGGTAAATACAGCATGCACTTTATTCCGTCGAAAGATGAATGGACCGTGATATTCAATAAGAATAGTAAAATGTGGGGAAGCTATACTTACGATGAAAAAGAAGACGCTCTTAGAATAAATGTAAAACCGGTTGAGGTTCCATTTACAGAATGGCTTACCTATGGCTTCGATGATCTTGCTGGTACATCATGCATCGCATACCTGCAGTGGGAAAAACTAAGAGTACCGTTCAAGATTTCTACCGCTGAATAAATTAGAGAACTTTTTACGGGCAGGACTGTCTAAATGGCAGTCTTGTCAGGTTCTTTAGTTTTTATTTGAAATAGTAATAACCCGTAACTGTGCGGCATAGGGGCAATTTATGTTCGCTTTGTTATTGGCAAATCAACTCACACAAAAGAAAACGAAAGCGGTATGAATAAAAACATACTAAAACTCGCTGCTTCCATAATTTTAACATTGATAATTTTTCCAGCCCATTCTTTTTCCCAACCAGCAAAGATTCAAACTTCCTCAGAGATTGAATTAGCGCTTCAAAAGTTGGACGTGCTCGGTAGCGTGCTTTACATCGCAGCACACCCGGACGATGAGAACACCGCATTGATGGCTTACTTTTCAAAAGGGGCAAAGTATCGAACCGGCTATCTTGCTCTTACACGCGGAGACGGCGGGCAAAATTTAAT
>DAIEQA010000069.1:0-8476 GCA_027348115.1 Ignavibacteriales bacterium | reverse complement strand
AAACAGGTTTAATTGCAGTAATTGCTGTCAGAGATAATTAATTTATAGAAAATAATTATTTTGTTTTAATATGGAATTGAAAGAATTGAATAAGATGACCGGGGAATTCAGCAGCACAGACAAAATGCCTGTGCTGTTCCTCGGCCATGGCAGTCCGATGAATGCAATTGAAGAGAATGAATTTGTAAAAGGATTCAGAAAAATCGGAGATACAATTCCAAGGCCGAATGCGATTCTGTGCATCTCTGCGCACTGGGAAACACGGGGAACTTTTGTAACAGCAATGGAAGAACCGAAAACACTTCATGACTTCGGAGGGTTTCCTAAAGAGCTTTATGAGGTTCAATACCCAGCACCCGGCAGTCCGGCTCTCGCACTTGAGACTAAAAAAACAATTACGAAGACCGAAGTAGGATTAGATGCTAAGTGGGGATTGGACCACGGAAGCTGGAGCGTTGTAAAACATCTTTATCCGAATGCGGATGTGCCGATAATTCAATTGAGTTTGGATCATTTTAAGGGACCTCAGTATCATTTTGATCTTGCTAAAGAACTTGCCCCTATGAGAAAAAAGGGGATATTAATTGTAGGAAGCGGAAACATAGTTCATAACTTGCGCTTACTTGCATGGAACAAATTAAATGAAGCGGGATTCGGATTTGACTGGGCCCTCGAAGCAAATGAGAATATTAAAAAATATCTTCTGAACTACGAGATTGGAAAATTAATTGACTATAAATCTTCCGGCAAAGCTTTTGAACTTGCTATCCCTACTCCGGAACATTTTCTGCCGTTGTTGTACACAGCAGCGTTGAGAAATACTGATGAAGCGATAAACGTATTTAACGATAAAGCTGTCGGCGGTTCTCTTACAATGACTTCATTCAATATTGGTATGTAAAGAATAATTCACAAAACAATTTTAGAAAGAGTTGACGTAATGAAAAATAAGGTTATTCATAAAGCTGAAACAAGAGGGCATGCTAATCACGGGTGGCTGGATACTTATCATACTTTCAGCTTTGCGAACTACTATGATCCAGAACGCATTCATTTTGGCGCGCTGCGCGTCTTGAATGACGATACAGTGGAAGCAAGGATGGGTTTTGGAACACATCCTCATGATAATATGGAAATTATCTCCATTCCTCTTGAAGGGGATCTTGAACACAGAGACAGCATGGGTAATGTGAGCATTATTAAAAATGGCGACATCCAGGTAATGAGCGCCGGGACGGGCATCAGGCACAGCGAGTACAACAGAAACCCGGATAAACGCGTTAAATTTTTGCAGATCTGGATTATTCCCAACAAAAGAGATGTGACGCCCCGCTACGACCAGCTTACACTTCAGTCCGAATACAGGAATAATAAACTTCAGCAAATTATATCTCCGAATTCTGAAGATGAAGGCCTATGGATTCATCAGGATGCCTGGCTACATCTGAGCAATTTGACTGATCAGGAAGAGCTGGAATACAAATTGAATAAACCCGGCAATGGCGTTTATATTTTTGTTTTGAGAGGCAGTATTAATATAGCAGAGGATATATTAACTATCCGCGACGGGATAGGAATTTGGGACACCGATTCAATAGTAATTAAATCCGGAGTTTCTTCGGAGATATTATTGATTGAGGTTCCTATGAATTTTTAACCGGTGAAATGACAATATTCGGGAACCCTCCACCTTATTTTATTGTTAGACATTCAAGCTTTCGGCTATTCTAAATAATGAGTAAAAAACTAAAAATATTTTATTTTCTTAACCTGCTGTTTGCCTGGGCGTTATTAACTGGAACAATAGCAGATTCATTAAATCTCGGCGATCTGTTAATTTCGGATTCGCAAAATTTAAAATACTCCGATACTGACTTAAATTCCGGTGGTAAATCTTCTAACCGCAAACCGGAAATACTTAAATATTCTTATCATTCCATTCATGCATCAATCCCCTATTTCGACGAAGACAGTCCTTCCGAAGAACCGGAAATTCAAAGATCATCAATCTCGAGTTCGTTGGCTGCAGAGGAAATCTTTTTTTCTCATTCAAGGGAAGAGATCTCCGAAGAATTATTCATCATAAACCGGTCGATTCTTATTTAAACTATTCATTTCAGTCCAATTTAGTTACCTTAAAATATTTTATTAATTAAAGATCTATTACTATGAAAAAGAGAAATATCTTTTTTGTGGTTCTTTTCTTTGCCACGGCAGTTTATAAAGCACAGCCAAAGCCGGATTCGCTTAATATTACTCTTCCGCAGGCAGAAAAAATATTTTCGGAGAAGAACCTTCAATTAATTGCGGCGAAATATAATATAAGCGCATCCAAGGCCGCCGAAATACAAAGCGGATTGTGGAGCAATCCGACTTTTTCCATCGAGCAGAATATCTACAACAAAGAAACGCGAAAATATTTCGACTTCACACAGAACGGGAATACTGATTTCGCAATCGACCAGTTGATTGTTTTGGGCGGCAAAAGAAGCAAACAGGTCTCTCTGGCACAATTAAATTCAAAAATGGTAGAGAATAATTATTATGATCTGCTTCGCAATTTAGAGTTTCAGTTAAGAACAGATTTTTACAAACTGTTTTTTTACAGACAGTCATTAATATTTTACAATGAAACAATCCCTGTACTGAAAAGCACAATCAATATTTCGGAAAGCGGTTACGAAAAGAAACTGATCCTTCTTTCAGAACTTATAAGACTGAAATCCCTTCTGCTTTCACTTGAAAACGAAAAGCTTGATTTGATTACAAAAATTGAGGATACAGAAAATGAATTATGCCTTTTTTTTCAGGTAAATCCAGAGACAAAGCCGGTGATATTGCCTGTTCTTAATTCAAATTTCATTTCCGATTCAGAATTTAGGAATTTGCCGCTGGATACCGCGATTCAGACAGCAAAAGAGAACAGGCCAGACCTCCAGAATTCAAAGCTAAGCGTTGAATATGAAAAAATGAATCTCTCTTTGCAAAAAGCAATGGCGGTTCCGGATATTACCATCGGCGGAAGATATTCAAGAAACGGCAATTACATCCCGGATTACACAGCGCTTGCAATTCAAATAGACCTTCCATTCTTCAACCGCAATCAGGGAAACATTGAAGTATCGGAAATGAATCTCGAATCAAAAAAACAAAATGAATTGAATAGTGAAATAGGCGCTGTTTCCGATGTTGTTTCGGCATACAACAAAGCTCTTCAGACAGACCGGCTCTTTAATAATTACGATAAAAATTTCAGCGGACAGTATAAAAGTCTGCTTGAAGGGATTACTTTGAATTATCAAAGAAGAAATATAACCACCATTGAGTTTACGGACTTTTTGGAATCCTACAGGAATACTATGGTTCAAATAAATCAGCTTTATCTCGACCGTTTAAGTTCTTTTGAAGAATTGAACTTGGCGGTAGGCAAAATAATTTTAAACACTTCATTAAGATAACGAGAAGACCGTATGAAACGAATAATACATTTAATGGCTGCGTCATTGCTTTCTCTTTTTTTTATCTCCGGATGCGGAGGCGGCGAAGATGGAAAGAATCCGCAGGCATATTTAAAGCCTTTTGTTTCTGATGAAGGCCGGAATATTAGCTTTGATAACTCTTCCCCTTCAGTAAGCAGAATAAAATCGATAGAGATTAAGAAGGGATCCGCGAAAATTTCTGCTAAAGTCCCCGCACGCGTCGTAGCCACAATTTCAAAGTCTATCTCCAACAGCGAAAAAATAATCCTGTTTGATTCGCAGGATGTTACTTCACTCTTTACATCTTTTAAGCAGAGCCGTGCGAATCTAGAGAAATCGGAGAATAATTTATCCCGCATTAAAGAGATGTATGAAAACAAAATGGCCACTCAAAAAGATTTGAACGAAGCCGAGAACGATTTAAGAATAAATCAGTCATCACTTTTGGAGATGGAGGCCCGTTTAAGGCTTCTTGGTTATAATCCTATCGACCTTGAAAAAGCCGCCCCTAATTCCGCATGGCTTATTGCAGACGTGCCGGAATCTCAGGTAAATGAAGTGCAAAAAGGAGAATCGGTTGATCTAGTTTTTACTTCTTTCAGCGATAAAATCTTTTTAGGCAGAGCTGAATCGATTGGTGAAACCATAGATCCTGTTACAAGATCGTTAAAAGTTAGAATAACGGTCAGTAATTCTATGAAGCTCTTGCCGGGCATGTATGCAACAGCTGACTTTGGTGATGAAGTAAATTCGGTTGTTACACTCCCCGCTTCCGCTGTCTTTACGGTAGAAGGAAAAGATTATGTTTTTGTTGAAAATGCCCCGGGAAAATATGAACGGAGAGAAGTTGTTCTCAGCAATATCGGAGAATCCAATGTGATTGTTTTAAAAGGAATCGAAAGCGGAGAGAAAGTGGTTGTTGAAGGAGTAATGCTTTTGAAGGGACTTAGTTTCGGCTATTAAAAAATTTAAAGGTTTAATATGATAAGAAAGTTATTAAGCTTCGCCATGAATCAGAGACTCGTAACTCTTATCCTGATATTGCTGTCGGTTGCTATAGGAGTATGGAGTTGGAGTGAATTGAAAAAAGAGGCTTATCCTGATGTTGGAGATACGCAGGTCACAGTTATAACGCAATATCCAGGACGGGCTGCCGAGGAAGTTTAGCAGCAGATAACAATGCCTTTGGAACGCGCTTTGAATAGTGTGCCCAATGTAATCAACAGAAGATCGAAGACAATTTTCGGACTGAGCGTCATTCAGCTTACATTTGCCGACGGCACAGATGATTATTTCGCACGCTCCAGAGTTTTGGAAAAAATTGGAGACGCGGTTCTTCCGGACGGAGTTCAGCCCTCACTTGGCCCGCTTACCAGCCCAGTCGGAGAAATTCTTCGTTATGTGATTCAAGGAGACGGAAATCAGACGCCGATGCAATTACGCACTTATCAGGACTGGATTATAATTCCCAGACTCCTGCAGGTGAACGGAGTTGCAGATGTAATAAACTTCGGAGGACTTGTAAAACAATTCCACATTATTACCGCTCCCGATAAATTATTCGGATACAATCTTTCCATCCAAAATGTTATTGATGCTGTTACTTCCAACAATATCAACACCGGCGGAAATATTATCCGCAGAGGCGGACAGGGATTTATTGTGCGCGAGATCGGAGCGTTAAGGAACAAGAATGATATAGAAAATATTGTTATAACCACACAGAACGGCGTTCCCATCTATATAAAAAACATCGGTACGGTTGAGGAATCTCCTCTGCCTCCCACCGGAATTCTTGGAATTACTATGCAGAAAAGCGGTGAGAGTGCAATCGACGCACCTTCAGCCATTCAGGGAATTGTGGCAATGAGGCGGGGTGAAAATCCTTCCGATGTAATTGCATCGGTCAAAGAAAAAATCGACGAGATAAATAAAGATGATCTTCCATCAGGAGTGAAGCTGGTAATCACATACGACAGAAGCGAATTGGTTGATTACACTCTGCATACGGTTGCGCATACATTATTCATGGGAATATCAATTGTAATTATCGTGCTTATCTTTTTCATGGGAAGTGTAAGATCTGCACTGGTTGTAGTTACCACAATTCCAATCTCTCTCCTCTTTGCGTTTTCGATGATGAAGCTTACCGGTATTCCCGCTAATCTTCTTTCACTTGGCGCCATCGATTTTGGAATAATTGTAGACGGGGCGGTAGTTATGGTCGAAAATATTATGAGGCGTTATAGAAACGCAACTCCTGAACAGACAAAGCCTGGCATAATACGGTTTACACTTTCCTCAGCGCAGGAAGTGGGGCAGGAAATCTTTTTTTCAATCACAATTATAATTCTGGCGTATCTGCCGATCTTTACTTTTCAACGAGTCGAGGGAAAACTATTTTCACCGATGGCGTTCACTCTTGCATTTGCAATAACCGGATCACTTATTCTGGCCCTCACAGGTGTTCCGATTCTTATGTCTTATCTCTATAAAAAATATTTTGCCGAGAATAACCTGGCAAAAATTGAATGGCACAATCCGGTTTACGAATGGATACAAAATAAATATTCGCGTGCGATATTTTTTTTAACTGACTTTCCGAAGTATACTTCGTTTGTCTCAATAGCATTCTCAATTCTGCTTATACTGGTTCTGGGCAGATTTATAGGCACGGAATTCCTGCCGGAATTGGATGAAGGAGCAATCAATATCCGCTGCTTCTTCCCTGTCGGAATCTCGATTCAGGAGGCCGACAAATATTCTCCTATTATCAGAGAGACTATAAGCAAACACAAGCAGACGAGTCTTGTAGTTGCACAGCTTGGCCGAAATGATGACGGAACAGATCCTTATGGACCCAACAGGCTCGAGATATTGGTAGGATTAAAAAATTATGCGCTATGGACAAGCGACACAACCAAAACCGAACTTCTGACTAAGATCAAAAAAGAACTGGAAGCCAACGTTCCAGGTGCAACATTCTCATTTTCACAGCCTATATTGGATAATGTGACTGAGGCGGTAACGGGAAGCGTTGCCGATCTTGCCATTTTTGTTAACGGCAACGACCTGAAATATTCCCGAGCAATTGCCGACTCGGTTCTGGAAGTCATCAAGGGAATGCGCGGGGCAACTGAATACGGAATTGAACAGGAAGGCGATCAGGCACAGTTAAAAATTGAAATTAATAGAAATGCAGCAGCGCGTTTTGGCATTAATGTCAGCGATATTCAAAAAATGATTGAAGCGGCTATCGGCGGAAAACCGGTAAGTAAACTTTACGACGGCATCGGAAGATTCGATATAGTAGTGCGCTATTCTCCCGAATACCGCTCATCAATCCAATCGATCCAGCATATGTTAGTCACTTCCCCTTCCGGCGGCAGAATTCCAATGTCTGAACTCGCATCCATCAGTCTTGTTGACGGCCCAACAATTATCCAGCGGGAAGATGGCAAAAGACAGATTTCAATCAGAACAAATATTAATGGAAGAGACCAGGGCGGCTTTGTTGCAGAAGCGCAGGCAAAAGTTGCTCAGACTGTAAAGCTGCCCAAAGGGTATTCGCTGGAATGGGGAGGTCAATTTGAAAACCTGAATCGTGCCGGCAAAAGATTATCATTTGTAATTCCGATTACGCTTCTGATAATTTTTTCTATTCTATTTATGTTCTACAAAAATTTCAGGCAGGTGATAGTTGCAATGTCCTGTATTCCGTTTGCGCTGGTTGGAGGTATTAGCGCTATTCTTATCCGCGGATATCACTTCAATGTTTCTGCCGGAGTCGGCTTTATATCGCTATTCGGGATATCAATTTTATCCGGCGTTTTGTTTGTATCCAGAACAAATAAACTGATAAGAGATTCGGGATTAGATTTAAAATCGGCGGTTAGAGAAGCAGCTGTTATTCAGCTTAGACCAAGTTTAATGACAATGCTTTTAGCACTATTCGGTTTGATACCGGCGGCTCTGGCTGCCGGAATCGGTTCAGATGTGCAGCGCCCTTTGGCAACAGTTATTGTAGGCGGACTTCTTTCCGCACTGATATTGACTTTATTGGCGCTTCCGTCTGTATATCTTACAATTATCAATGAACAAAAAGACTCAAAAAAATTGGATTCAAATTCGGAGGCAGAAAATGGTTGAGATAAATATATTTTTAGATGAAGACGACATCTATGAGGATATGCCTATGTATGAGCATATTATGAGATATCTTCTTCATAGCCAGATAAAGGGAGCAACTGTGTTAAGAGGATTTGAGGGTTTCGGTTCTAAACGGCATCTTCATACACCAAGAAAATTTTCAGCAGCGGATGAAGATCCCCTTCTTATACTCTTCATAGATGAGGAACAGAAAGTAGATAAAGTACTTCCACACATTAAAAAGATACTCGATGATGTTTTGATTACAAAAAAAATCGTGGAAGTGATTTAATTTTTTTCAACTCTTCACATTATCGGATATAAAGCTGATGTTGAGGTGAATCCGTTGGTAATTTAGAGAAATACATCATTTAGTCTTATATGTTTTAAGACAATGCAATCTTCTATTCGGTTGATTTAGATCAATGCGTGAGCGCAGATGCTGAATTAAATGGAATTATATAGTATATTTTTTTTGTTTATTTGGTATATAGTTATGATCAGATGAATTATTGTCTGCATTCGACACGGATTTGGCTAAGATTTAAGAATAGAACAAGAGTGAAAATATCAATGCAAAATTTATTTCACAGACACGTTTTACCAAAACTATTCGCACTGACTCTATTCCCGGTTATTATATTTCTTTCAGCATCAATTGTTTATCCGCAAGAGATCAAAACCAAATCGGTTTTGATTCTGGTTGAAGGTAATACCGATCTGAAAAGTTTTGCCATGGCAGACGGCCGGCAGCTCGGCGAACTAATGGGGCATTTTCACACCGCAACAACAATTAAAGGAGTAAATCAGTATCTAAAAAAAGAAGCCCAAAATTATGACTTCGTTTT
>DAIEQA010000006.1:0-9295 GCA_027348115.1 Ignavibacteriales bacterium | reverse complement strand
CTCCGCTGTTAAAACCGGGATTGATACATTGTTGAAACTATCTTCGTTGAATGCAGTACTTGATAAAAACGGCGATGCCGACCTAAAGTCTTTTCCCGCAATTGAATGGGAATCTGAAAATGCTTTTAATTTTTGGGACTTAAAAAAATATTACGAATATAATTGTAAGACACAAAAATTAACTCTTGTAAACTCTATAAACGATGATGCTGGCAACAGCGAAGTTGCGCCCAACAAATTGTATGTTGCCTATACCTTGGCTAACAATTTATTCGTTAATTTATCCGCGGATAAGCCAGTTCAGATAACAGCAGACCAAGACACAAATATTATAAACGGTCAAGCTGTTCACAGGAATGAATTTGGAATTGAGAAGGGAATTTTTTGGTCACCGGGAAGCAAATACATTGCTTTCTACAGAATGGATCAAACCATGGTAACAGATTATCCGCTTGTTGATGTTACCTACACGCCTGCCCGTTTAAAAAATATAAAATACCCTATGGCAGGACAAACGAGCCATCATGTTACGGTTGGAATTTACAACGTACAAACCGGCAAAACTACCTGGCTTAAAACCGGTGAGCCGCTAGATCAGTACCTAACATGTTTAACCTGGTCGCCGGATGAAAAATATTTTTTTATCGCTCACTTAAACAGGGATCAAAACCATCTTGAACTGAAAAAATATGACATAACAACTGGCGAAGCAGTCAAAACACTTTTTGAAGAGAGAAACGATAAATACGTCGAGCCGCTGGAAACGTTGACCTTCCTTCCGAATTCAAACGATCGTTTTATTTGGCAGTCGCAGCGTGACGGATATAATCATCTATACCTTTACGATACCGACGGCAAACTAATTAAGCAAATCACTAGCGGCAATTGGGTGGTTACATCGTTAGACGGCTTTGATAAATCCGGTGAAAATATTTTTATAACTTCTACCAAGGAAACCCCGCTCGACAGGCACTTCTACGAAGTTAATATTGAATCGGGCAAAATTGTTAATCTAACACTGGAAAAAGGAACTCATAAAGTTCTTCCAAGTCCATCTTCAAAATATTTTTTGGACTCGTACACAAACGTCTTAACCCCAAGAGTAATCAACTTGGTAGATAGCCGCGGTAAATCAATTAGAAATTTGTTGACTGCGGATAATCCCTTGAAAGACTATGCAATCGGAAAGACAAGAATTTTCAGTATAAAAAACGAATCAGGCACAGAGTTGTACTGCAGAATGATTACCCCTCCGGATTTCGACTCGACAAAAAAATATCCGGTGATTGTATATGTATACGGCGGCCCGCATGTGCAGGAAGTAACAAACATTTTTGGCGCCGGTCGATACTTTTTGTGGTTTTACATGATGGCGCAGAAAGGTTATATAATCTTCTCGCTCGATAATCGCGGATCATATAACCGAGGGTTGGCTTTTGAACAGGCTACGTTCCGTCATTTAGGCACTGAAGAGATAAAAGACCAAATGGCAGGAGTAAATTATTTGAAATCTCTCCCCTACGTGGACGGCAGCAGATTTGGTGTTTTCGGATGGAGCTACGGAGGATTTATGGCCACATCGTTAATGCTCAGAACAAATAATACTTTCAAGGTTGCGGTTGGAGGCGGCGCCGTGATCGATTGGAAATATTATGAAGTAATGTACACCGAACGATATATGGATACACCGCAAACAAATCCGGAAGGATATAAAGAAGCCAGTCTTCTCAACTATGTTGAAAATCTTAAAGGGAAGCTTCTACTGTGTCATGGTACAAGCGATCCGACGGTAGTCTGGCAAAACACGCTTATGTTCGCAAAGAAGTGCGAAGATCTGGACAAACCGCTCGACTATATGCCTTACATCGGTCACGGTCACGGAGTAGTCGGCATCGATGCCGTCCATTTGTACAATAAAATTACCGACTATTTTCTCGATAATATGTAATGAAGATTCATGGTTGGCAGAGTCTTTTTTGCTCTGTTATTTTTTAATCTTTAATAAAATTATTATTTTCATTAAAAAAATTTCGTTATCTAATAACCAAACCGATAAGAGTAAAAATTGACCGGCGCTAAATTAGATTTCCTGATTAAAATAAACGATCTTACCGATTTCGCCAGGAGAGGCGATAAGTTTTTACCGGATGAGGTCTGTAATTTTCTTGCAAGCGAGTTTGACCTTGAAGCCGTCGTTATTTTTAAAGTTCAGGACAATAATAACCTGCAGGTTCTTGGCAGGTCTTCATCCGTAAAGAAGAACATTCAGCACGGCACATCTTTATTCTGTACCTCGTGTAAATCTCTTTCGGAGAGTTTCAAAAATATTCTGAGTATTTCGACCAACTGCGATATTCAAATTTCCGAATTTTTATCTAATGAATATTGCGGCGCTATATCGCTGGAACAGTACGGAAAAATTCTTTTAAAATTAGCTCCAAAAAATGCGCTTACGCAAAGTCTTAAAGAATCTATTGAAAAATCTTTTCAATTAGTTTCATTTCTATTTTTAACGTGGTACGAAAAATACGGGGGTTCGGCCAAGCTTTCTTCGGGTTCCATCAGCAGCATTGTCACAGAATCGACAGGCGAATTAAAATCGCACTGCAATTCAATAATCAGTATGTCTACTATTTTAGCGAGCGAGAAATTAAGCTCAACGAATTTGGAATACTCGAACGCAATTAAAAGAAGCGCGCAAAATCTTCTTTTGCACATTAACGATTTAAATGAATTATCCAAAATCGAATCGGGCACTTTAACTAAGGCCAGGAAGCAGATAGAACTTACCAAACTGATAACGGAAATAGTAGAGTTATTCAGGAGCAGGCTGAACAAAAAAATTTCTTTCACGGTCGAAATCGATAAAGAATTAGCCAAACCCATAGAACTTGACGAACAAAAATTAAAATATATTCTCACAACATTAATATTCGTTTCCACTACTCTTACCGGGCAGGGCGAAATAAACATTAAAGTAACGGCCACCGATGACAAGAAAATCAGGTTTTCGGTTGAAGATAACGGCACGGCATTAAAAGAGGAAACGGCAGCAAAGTTCTTCGAGCCCTTCTCGCTTTCAAGTCAAAGCGAGTTTAAAAATTCCTCCCTTACCGGTTTAAGTTTGACCTTAGTCAAAAAATATATTAATTATCTCGGTGGGGATATTAGAGTTTCAAGTTCTTCCGATAAAGGAAATTCATTTACATTCATAATCAGCGGAGAGATAATGTCTGCACTGGAATCCAGTATTTCTCAATTACCAAAACCTACTGGAAAGAATAAAGTACTTGTGATTGAGGATGATTACGCTACTTCTAAATTATTAAGCAACTATCTCAACAAGTGGGGATACGACCCGACCATCGTTGGTACCGAGAGCCAAGCATTTAGCGTGATAGAAAAAGAAGAACTCCTCGCTATTATTCTTGATATCGAATTGCCGAATACAAACGGCCTTGAACTGTTGAAAAGGATTCACGACCATGCGAATACAAAAAATACTCCCGTCATAGTTTGTTCTGTAGAACCGGAGCAGCAAAAAGCTTTTATGATGGGCGCAGTGGAATATTTCATCAAACCGATCAATTATAATTTCCTCGTTGAAGTTCTTACAAATTATAAGCTGAGAAAGAATTCGAAAATTTTATGCGTTGACGACGATATACCGACTCTTAATTTGGTAAAGCAGGCAATTGAATCGGCAGGCTTTATTGCGCTCGCCGAGAATGTCTCCGCAAACGTTATGAATTCAATTCGCGACAAAGATGTAGACCTGGCAATTGTGGACCTTGATATGCCGACTCCGAATGGCTTTGAGTTAATAAAAATGATTAAGTCGGAAAAAAAGTTTGCCAACCTTCCAATCATTATTTATACGGGAAAAGAAAATTATCGGGAAGATTTAAGCAAGATAGAAGGACTGTTTGAAGAACTGCTGGAGAAACGATCTACCAACATAGAAGATTTGGCGGATACAATAAGCGCAATGATCAACAGGTATGAAACTCCCCCGCCGGTTGACGAAGTTATTCACAAACACGATGTGATTAAAATTTTGTTGGCAGAAGATTATAAGCACTCTCAAATTATAGTAACCCGGCTGCTTAAGAAAAATAATTTTGAAAACGTTGTTGTGGTTGAAAACGGAGAAGACGCCGTTCGAATGGCGCAGGAAGAAAAGTTTAGTCTGATCTTGATGGATATGCAAATGCCAATTATGAATGGCTTTGAGGCAACCGAAAAAATACGTGAGCTGCCGGATTACAAAAATGTTCCTATCATTGCTTTAACTGCCTTCGCTATGAAAGGCGACCGCGAAAAATGTTTGGAAGCCGGCGCGACCGATTATATCCCGAAACCGATCGACAGCAAAGAATTTATTGAGAAGGTAAAATACTACACCAATACACTGGCCTAATTTTATCGATATTAATTTCATAAGCCCGATTCATTCGGGCTTTTTTTATATTTGCACTCAAAATTTTTTATTGGAGATGTGATGGAAAATATTCGCGTTCGTTTTGCGCCAAGTCCTACCGGCTACCTGCATGTTGGCGGATTACGTACCGCATTATATAATTTTCTCTTTGCAAGAAAGAACGACGGGAAATTCATTTTAAGAATTGAAGACACGGATAGAAACAGGTACGTGGAAGGAGCTGTTGAAAATTTAATTGCTGCTCTTAAATGGGCCGGCTTGGAATACGACGAGGGACCCGATGCCGGAGGAAATTTCGGTCCGTATATGCAGTCCCAGCGGCTGGAGCTTTATCGCAAATATGCCGATGAATTGGTATCGAAGAGTCATGCCTACCACTGTTTCTGTACTGCAGAAAGACTGCAAGCATTACGCGAGAAACAGGAGCGACAAAAGCTGCCTCAGGCAAAATATGATAAGCATTGCCTAAGTCTTACCAAAGCAGAGATTGAAGAAAATCTTTCCCGCAATTTACCCTACGTAATTCGATTGAACGTTCAACCTAATCAAAGAATATATTTTGACGACATCATTCGCGAGCGCGTTGAATTCGACAGCAATAACGTCGACGATCAAGTGCTGATCAAAAGCGATGGTTATCCAACCTACCATATGGCAAATGTGGTTGACGATCACTTAATGGAAATAAGCCACGTAATTCGAGGCGAGGAATGGCTTTCTTCCACTCCCAAACATGTTTTGCTCTATGATTTTTTTGGTTGGGAACGTCCAAAGTTTGCGCATCTTCCGCTTCTCTTAAATCCGGATCGATCGAAACTTAGCAAGCGCCAGGGCGATGTTGCTGTAGAGGACTACCGAGATAAAGGTTACCTTAAAGAGGCCTTGGTCAATTTTGTTGCATTACTGGGATGGAACGCTGGCGACGACAAAGAGTTTTATTACCTAAACGAACTGACCGAGAAATTTTCTTTAGAGAGGGTCAACAAATCGGGCGCTGTTTTTGATATCATAAAGCTTAATTCCTTAAACGCCGAACACCTTCGTAAAAAATCCGATGCCGAGTTGCTGGAATTATTAAAAAAAGAAATCAGTGTCTCTTCATATTCGGAAAAATCATTTTCAGATAATTACCTGATGCAGGTAATCAACGCAATGAAAGAGCGCGTAAGCTTTGTTAAGGAGTTTATATCAAACGCCCCATACTTCTTTACTGAACCTGATTCCTACGATGAAGTTGCAAGACAAAAGAACTGGAAACCCGAAACCGCGGATCAAATAAAAAAACTACGCGATAGTTTTGCCGGCTTGAACAATCCTTCAAAAGAAGATTACGAGCATGCGCTTAAACAAATAGCTGGTGAGTTGAATATCGGCGCCGGAAAATTAATTCATCCGTTGCGGCTGGCGCTTTCCGGTATGAGTACGGGTCCTGGAGTCTACGACATTGTAGTAATCCTGGGAAAAGAAGAAACATTAAGACGGATTGATAATGCTTTGGAAAAGCTTCGCTGATAAATTTATTTTATTAGCATTATTTTTTGAACATTTATCCTGTCTTGAAATTTAATTCGTAGGAAGTATACACCGCTTGAATAATCATTCAGAAAAATATTCGTGTAGTTGATTCCGGCAGTGTAATTATTTTCAACTATTTGTTTTCGTAACCTTCCGAGGCAATCGAATAGATCAACAGTCACCAATCCATCTTTCGGTAAATCGAATTTAAGCGTTGTCGAATTATTGAATGGATTTGGATAATTATTAAATACTCTGAAATCGGTTGGAATTATTGATGCCTCGCTCGAATCTATTGGGACTCTTTCTGTCGAAAAAGCAAGTTGATCGTACGTGAGCGATTTTAAAATTTTCGCTTTCCTTCGAAGTTTTGTTATGCTATCCATATTGTCGCTGCCAAGCGCTGGGAAGAATGCCATCATTATCCATTGAGTATCCTTCGGAGCTAGATTGAATGGTCCTGTAAATAAATTAAATCCGGCGCCACCGCCTGTTCCTCCTGTAAACCACCAGCCGCTTTTCGAAACCGGATCGCCGTTAAACTGAAATTTTGTAATCTTACCCGTAGTGGGATCTATTCTGGGTTTTCCACCCACAGTGAGTCCTTTTGCAATATACCAAGCATCTTCAACAAAATAAGCAGGCCCGGTTTCAATGGTTGGATCCGAATCATCATCTATCCCGTGAAATGAAGTCATTTCCAAATTCTTATAGCCGCTTATTTTTTTGCCCTTGAAAATTGCACTTGAACCCGGTGAAATAACTTTTGGTCCATACAACAAAACATAACCAACTGCCGGTTGGTATTGACTATTAGTCCAATATGGTCGATCCCAACAGTAACCAAGCTGTAATGTTGTATCAACTCCGGGTGGATTATCGGCGACGTCAAAGTCAATATCGGTCCAAAGACCGATATAGGTCGAATCAATTTGTTCATTTCCCTTATTGATGATAGTCCATTCCATAAATACAACGTTTGATAAAATATCTTTGCTATCCCAGTACGAACCTTTGTGAGCATACATTAGTTGTTGTATTTCTACCGGGAATGGTTTTAAATGATGAGCATATCCACTGCTTGTATATTTACGTTGCGAGGTAGTCGTATCCAAACCGTTGTATACCGTCCAAAGTGTTTGATCTCCATAAATTTTGGGTTCTCCATAATTATTTTGAGGTGCGCCATACTTAATCGGCCAATCATGATAATCCGGATTAGAATTTGACTCGTTTCTGCCAATTTTATAAACTCTATATGAAAGCGAGTCTTGCGGTTTATATTGCATCGTCGGTAAACCATCAATGATTGGACCCGGAGAATAAAACGAACTCCACTGCGAAAGCGATAAATGAATCTCATCATTTATTTTCCCAATTACCCACAATCCTTGGTCAAAGAGAATCGTGTAGGGATATTCAATTTTCAGCCATTCACCGCCTCCCCAACCTGTCCCGCCAGGTGAATCGATTTTCCCCAAATTACTTACAAATAATTTAATGTTGTTAACGTCGAGAACGCTGTTGGTGTGATAATCGATTAGTTTTTGCTGTGCTGTTGTTCGCAATGCAAGGCAAAGAAATGAAAGAATTAAAATTTTCTTTCCCATATAAGCAGCCCGTTTATTGAGTATCGCTATTGGAATAATAATGAAATGAAGAATAAAAGTACATACTATATTCTTGGGATGAAGTTAGGAAATAGAAATGATCTCAATAATTACGGAAACAATTTGATATGAAATTGACGGGACGAAATTTCCGGGTCCAAAATTCGTCAATCGATATTCGTTATTCTCTTTCCAAACTACATATAAAAAAAGAATATAAAATACTAACATGCCTAAAGCTTGGCAGTATGGGACTCCGTACACTGAAAAAATAATTAATAAATTATATCGACTATTTTGCCTTTGCCCAACTGTCTTTAAGCGTAACGGTTCTGTTAAACACCAACTTATCTTTGGTGGTGTATTTTGTATCCACGCAAAAATAACCATTGCGTTCAAATTGAAACTTATCGCCTGGTTTCGAATCATTTAGAAACGGTTCTACCTTTGCCGCTTGAATTACTTCAAGCGAATTGGGATTAATCAAGTCGAGCCAGTTTTCCTCGGCACCGGGATTTTCCACCGTAAACAGTCTATCATACAATCGAATCTCGGCGTCAACCGCGTGTTCAGCAGAAACCCAGTGAATTGTTCCCTTCACTTTTTTTGTGCTTGTGCCGGTGCCGCTTCTCGTATCAGGGTCATAAGTACAACGCAGCTCAACTACTTCGCCCTTGTTGTTCTTAATAGCTTCTTCACATTTAATGATGTAAGCGTAACGCAGTCTTACTTCGCTTCCGGGGAATAATCTATGATAACCTTTCGGCGGTACCTCCATAAAGTCGGACTGCTCAATATAAATCTCTTTTCCGAAAGGAATTTTTCGCGATCCCATAGAAGGGTCTTCCGGATTATTAATTCCATCGAGTTCTTCCGTTGTATCAGGATAATTTGTTATTACCACCTTTAACGGATGCAAAACCGCCATCGCTCTTTGCGCATGTTTATTCAAATCGTCTCTAATTGCAAATTCAAGCAAAGCTATGTCCGTAAGCGCGTCTCGTTTGGCAACGCCAATTATCTCCGCAAAGTTTTGAATTGACTGCGGCGTATATCCCCCTCTTCTAAAACCGGATACAGTCGGCATCCGAGGATCGTCCCAGCCGTCAACATACTTTTCCTGTACAAGCTGCAGAAGTCTACGTTTACTCATTACGGTGTATGTTAGATTCAGCCTGGCAAATTCAATTTGCTGCGGATGATAAATACCAAGTTCATTAAGAAACCAATCATACAGCGGTCTGTGGTTTTCAAATTCCAATGTGCAAATAGAATGAGTTATTCCTTCGATTGAATCTTCCAAACCGTGAGCCCAATCATATGTAGGATAAATGCACCACTTGTTTCCCTGCCTATGATGTTCTTCGTGAACGATTCTATACATAATCGGATCACGGAGATTGATGTTTGGCGAAGCCATATCTATTTTTGCTCGAAGGGTCTTCTCTCCGTTTTGAAATTCGCCGTTCCGCATTCTATTTAAAAGATCAAGATTTTCTTCCACGCTTCTATTTCTGTAAGGACTATCAATACCCGCTTCGGTTAACGTTCCCCTGGATTTCCGAATTTCCTCACCGCTTAAATCGCAGACATAAGCTTTGCCTCTTTTGATCAATTCAACAGCCCATTTATACATTTGCTCAAAATAATCCGACCCGTATAAAATTCTATCTTCAAAATTTCCGCCGAGCCATTTAACATCTTCTATTATAGAATCAACATATTCCTG
>DAIEQA010000003.1:0-5776 GCA_027348115.1 Ignavibacteriales bacterium | reverse complement strand
GGAAATTTTGATATCCGTGCCCGGCACATAAAGAGGTGTGGATGACTGCTCGTTGTGCGAATACGACAACCGTATATTACTGCCCGGCAAATCCACCGGCAGCATTTTAAGAACATCCATATCTACCGAAACGCCCCAGCTCTTCTGATCCATCCTCGAACCGAAACTATCGTTTAATTTATGGAAGAACGGATTTGTCCGGCTTACTGTTCCGCTTACTCTCAGCAAGTCGGCAAGTTGCAAATTCGCGGTTCCGTTATATGCCCAGCCCGGTGTCTGATCGGCGTTTACAACACGAAGTTCATCAATCCATATATTGCCCGAAACTTTTTCCAGTGGCGTTCCCTTGTTGGAAGGATTAAGAATTCCAATTGTGAAATAGGAAACCCTGGTTAAAGTCGGCTGACCTTTCACCGAATAATAATTACCCGGATGACCCGGAACGGGGGCGCTTACAATTATATTAAGAGAATCTCCGGGCCGGCTGATTTTTAATGAAGTTAATTCATCAAATGTTAACGCAACTTCATCCCATCCGCCGGTGGTCGCATTGTAACGAACAGGCTGACGGTACTCGTAATAGTTCGAAGAGTCGGAACCAAATCTTAAATAGACTTCCGCGCTGTAATTGTTCGCATCAACATAATGAGCTAACGAACCCGGGAGTGTATTGTTTTCCGTATGAATGAAAAATTTCATCTCCTTGTAATTAAAAACATCAAGCGGACGGGTAAGATATTTTACTATCTCGCGCGATTGGCCGTCCGGTAAATCTTTAATCACAAGGTCGAGCGACTGTTCGTTTTTATAGATTTGGTAATCCGGCTGAGTTTTATCCAATTCGCGCTGAACTCCCGGGGGCGAATAATATTCGGGATTGTCCTCGATGCTGACTGTGGAAATGGACAAAACAGAATCATCTTGTGTAACTAAAGGCGGCTTTAATACTTTTTGCCATTGATTACCGACAAGATTCATATCCGCAAATCTAAGATGTACCGGTGATGACGTGCCTGTAACCCAAAACCTGATAAAGGAGACAACCGAAAAGCTGGGATTACCAATTGCTTTGTTAAAATCCTTTAAAGGAATTCTAAACAGGTACCACCCTTTATTATCGCCGCCGCCCTGGATGAACGGATTTGTTGCTTTGTTTGTATCCGTAGGAACAATATACCTGAAATAACTATTTACTCTATCGAGAGTAAAGTTTCTATTTAAGTCTTCCGAGTCCGGCAGTTTACCCAAATCAACCGATACAGCGTTGCCTTCGGTGCCATCTACGTGGGAATAATCACCGGAACCGGATTGGTAAGAATAATCATCATGATTAGGATCCGGATTATTTGCCGGGTTGTACCCTGGTTCGTTAACATCAAATAGACCATCAATACCAGTATCTTCCCCGTCATCGACAAGGTCGTTTGAATTTTTGTCTTCCGTATCAAGTTTGCCGTTTGGAATTACGTCTTCGCTTATTTGGCCTAGATCGATATTAAGTTTCAAATCCTTCGGCGCTGAGGAAATATGCATCCAGAATTCGATGAAGCCGATATTTTCATCAATAAGATTATTAGCGGTGGAAGAAAGTACCTTCATCATTCCGCCCCAATTTTCCGTGGGTATCGAAATATCGGTGGTGAGCCCGCCAAAATTGTTATTGTAATAACCCGCCTTACTTGGATCAAATACAAGGTCGAGAGTTTGAACCTGCTGTTGATCCGGCGCAGCTTTTTTTCTATCGCCGTAAATATCTTTTATCACTACATCCGAAGGAGTAATATTGTACCAATAAGCCATTGCTTTTTTTGTGAACAACTCCTTTTCCGTTCCGGCGAGATTTGGAATGCTGTCCGGCACGCTTATATCATGCCAGGAACCGTAAGACATTCCCAGCGGAATTAATTTTTTGGCGCCTTCAAAATCATCGATGTAAGCAATACTCTGATTATTATCGCTTGCGATGGTACTTTTCTTTGTGTTGGGATCCGGATTGATGTAGGCGTATTCCGCGCTCATAGAAAAATTAGAAGGGGCGCTGGTTGAGAATACTTTATCGAGCGCCTTTGTTACGAACGGAAGATTAATATTGGTTTTAAAATCCAACCCGTAAAGCGTATTGTTTAACGGCTCCTCGCCAATCCTAACTTTGTCGCTAAGAGTCTGCTGGTTCAAATTTAAGAACGAGAATCCAAGCGATGTTTCTTTGTTGATATCGAACGTTCCTCGCAAACCGAGAAGAGTTTTAGATGCCAGTTGGAAGAGATCGTTTTGCTCGTAACTAATTTTCAGATCGGCACCGGCTACCAGCGCTTTATCATTGCGTATTATTATTTGACCAAGATTATAATCAACCGAATAATCTACACCCTCCTTTAACTGCATACCGTTTAAGTAAACTTTAACAGAATTTTCGACAACGTTAAACCCGATGTTGTACGAGGAAGTTACCGACGCCGAATATGAACCGCTGATTACAAATTTGTCCTTAGCGTTATCCTGCCGCGCAAACGTAACTGTAGAATCGTAAACGGCCTGATACTTGTAAGCCGGATCCAATTTATCAGACGGAAAATTATTACCGAAGGGCTGAAGAGTCGGAAAAACAATTTCACCCGTAGCTGTAAAAACAGTTCTGCCGGGGAAAAAGTCGAACTTGTTATCGGGTGTTGAGCTTGTACCGGATTCATCCGTAACATCTAAACCAAAAGCGTTTAATAATTTCACGCCGTTAATTTCATCAGTCGGTTCGGAACCTTCCTGTCTATATTTTATATCAACTGAAAAACCATCTTTGGTTACATCGCGTCCGCCGACTGCGTAAATATTTTTTAGCTGAAGTTTCCATGCAGTTGAAAAAACCGGATTCTGACTCGGCGGCTGAAGTCCCGGAGGTTTAACGAGTCTTAATACTAATCGATTTATCGGCAAACCGTCCTGTCCGGTTTTGCCTTGAAGGTCTTTAACAAATTCTCCGTAGTAACTATCGTCTTCCGTGCTCTGCGTAGGTCCTTCTACTCTATAGGCAACGGCAATCGCGTCCTGGTCCTGAATTTGTGTTCTAAAACTTATAAACCCGGTTTCGGGATGAAGATCGTAATCAATTCCTGGCTGCAAAAGAATCCAGCGGTAATTTATCATTCTCTGGCCGTTAATGTCGTTTAGAGTACTATCTCTTAAATTAACTCCATCGAAGGTAGTGTAAATTTCACCGGCTTGTCTGCTCTGCAAATTGATATATGCGTTCCCCTTTCTTTCATTCGGACTAACTATTCCGGTATATGTTTTCCAAACTTCAATATCTTTTACGTACTTAGTTGGATTTATTTTTGGTGTTGGTTGGCCGAAATAGTCGTTAAACAATTTCTCGTCGGCGTACGTTGTATCGAGGAAAAAATGGTTCGGCGAATAATCGTAAGCATGAAGTTCAAAAGTTTGAGATTGCGCTCCGCCGCCCACGGAGACTTCCTTAACCTCACTTTTCTTCTGAGAAGCTAATGCCGTTAGATTAAAAGGCCCTAATTGAAATTTAGCTTTAACGCCGAACAAAGCTTCGCTTCCGCCGACAAGCGGCGAAGTCTCGAGCGAAACGTTTCCTGCCTCTATACTCTGAATAATTTCGTCTTCGTAACCGGTGTATTTAATCTTCAACTGGTTTTCATACTGGAACTGTCGTTCGGTGTTCCAATCGGCGCCGAGCGTTAATTTATCGCCTATAGTTCCGTTAAGATTTATTTGTATCTGCTGTTTAAAATCCGGTTCGTTCTTTGTATTGCCGAGCGCGGAAGTAGTTACACCGGTTGTAGTTTCGTTGCGCCATGCGCCGTGAATGTTAACCTGTCCCGAAATTTTTAAATTCATATTCGGTTTACCAAAGATACTTAACAAGGGAGTACTCGGTAGAGGAATATCTATGTTGGTAATATCTGTTATTAACTGTCCCAGTTCCTTCTTCGAACTCTTGAGTTTATACTCTCGCGCTTTTGCTTCAAGAACATCGTGCGGAATTGTTTGCATTCTCATCTTTATATATTCTGAAAGAGGCATCTCCAAATAGGTACGGTATGGTTTACCGGCGAGCATATCTTTAATAATAACATTGCTGCCGGTCGAATCGAGAGTAACCTGCCTTGTAAGCATGGATTCGCTGGGGTAAACAAAAAAGCTGGAACGTTTGGTCGGATCGAACCGAACGCTCGGAGAATCTTGCCGGTGATATCTAAAATATTCTATGCGCGCCGTAGAGTCTTTGGACATCTCTTCTATTCTTTTAAGAGAATCCAACCTTACCTGCGCCTTCAAAGAATCTTCTTTGGAAACTTTACCTTTCAATGAATCCGGGAATAAATTTAGTTTTTTATCGGCAGCGGCTTCCGCGGGAATTTTGGTTTTCGATTTACTTGTTGAATCTTTGCCAGCCTCGATTTTGGGCTTACTTATTGAATCCGGTTTCACGAGCAATTTAGTCTTAGCGGTTGAATCCGGATTTACTTTTTGACTTCGCTTACCTGTGGTATCTTGCTGAACGGGCGGCTTTTTCTGGTTGGTAGAATCCGGGGCGGCAAAGGAACTACCGTCGATTTTCAGATCATCTAAGTTTTTTTGCAGTTGGGCGTTATTCTTCGATACATGTTCTTCGGCGGCTTTATCTTTGGCAACAATGAAGTCCAAGCATGAATCGAATAATAGAGAGCTATCGGTTTTAGAATAATCCGTGGATTTAAAACCAGAGAGCAACAGAATTGAAACAATAAAAATAGGAAGCAACGCAATCTTGATTCCCATCTTTAGAGTATGTTTATATCGAGCGGAAATAGTGAACCTATAGAATATTAAGAAACGTAGAAAGTACTTATATAACCTCCTCTCTTTTGGATCGAAAAATTAATAAAAAAAAGTTCTTATGCAATTCCCTAAATTTTTCTCCTAATTTTTAGATGATGTCGTTCAAATGGGTCTTGACATCAAGAGTTTCAATTATTTTATTCTGATGAACAACTACGGCGCTAAGTTTATTGCCCACGCAAGCGCCGGTATCAATATAAACCGAATTTGAATCTTCGACAAGTGTAATTTCCTGCTGCTTTGTATGCCCGACTATCTGAAGTTTCCCCAAATTAAGAAGCGGGTCCCGCGTCCATAATATTCCCCTATCGCTTCTTAAATCATTCTGAATAAACGGTTCGAGCACATTCAAATTCTCTTTATAGTCAGAAGGTAAATATTTTTCATATTGATAAGAAATGCCGGCGTGCGAAATAAAGCAATCATCCAGATCATAATACAACTGCGCCGCTTGAATTAAATCGATATGCTTGAACATTTCATTTTCATGATGCTCGTAGGATTCCAAAGTAGCTTCGTTACCGTTGAAGAACCACGAACGCGCAAATACGCTTGCCGGTTCGCGGAAGAAATGATAGAACATGTAATCGTGGTTACCGGGGGTGAATAATATTTTCTTCTCAATTATAAACTCGACCGCTTCCAAACTATGATTTCCGCGATCTACCAAATCGCCAATAGCATAAATATCTATGTTTGGATACGCAGCGACTATTTTTTCATATAGTTCTGCAAGAGTGTAGTAGCAGCCGTGAATATCACCGATTATTGCGATCATAAGAATTTAAATGTGATAATTTTTTTTAGCGAATTCAGTAAGTTCCTCTCTAAATGCCGGATGGGCAATTTCAATAAGCGCACGAACCCTTTCTTGTATACTCTTCCCGAATAAATATGCCGTACCGTATTCTGTAACAACATAATGAACATC
>DAIEQA010000283.1:0-11234 GCA_027348115.1 Ignavibacteriales bacterium | reverse complement strand
ATTATATACCTTTAACGAAACAAAACCGCTGCGAGGAATAGAAAATTGAATTTGCGTTGTCGGGTTAAACGGATTCGGATAATTTTGGAATAGCTTATACTCCGTCGGCATTACGCCTATATCTTCAACGGCAAGCGCTTCTTGGGTAATAAAATAAAACGCATCTGTGAAAGGACTTTCACCCTTATCGCTTATAGAACTTACGTGCCAGAAAAGTCTAGTATTTCCGGGAAGCGATTTTAATATTACGACTGTATCACTAACGGTTGTGTCCGCTATCGTTGATGAGAACGCTGAATTATTAGAAACTTGAACATGATATGAAGCAGCGCCGGCAGATGAGTGCCAAGTTAATTGAGGCGTCAGCGATTCATTTGTTGTTCCATTCGGAGAAATAAGTATCGGTCTGAAAGGCGCCGCAAGATAGGTGCGAAGCCATTGTAGCGCAGGTCTCTCAGCTTTACGATTGTTAATCAGGTATGCATCGGCTTGCCAAATCTGATCTTGAATGTAACCCCACAATGTAATTCCCTGAACACCCGGTTCTTCATAAAGAAGCGGAAATATTGATTGGTATCTTTTTAACTGCGTGTTGTCATCAGATTCATTTATATCGAATTCGGAAATGAAAATAGGCAGACCCGTAGCAGCAATTTTATCCAGGTTAGATTTGAGAGTCGCTAAAGAAGGGCCGTCAACTTCAAAAGAATGTGCTTGAATCCCTATACCGTCTATTAATCCTCTATCTTTTAGCAAATTAATTATTTGAACATACCTTGAAGCAGCAGAACCGTCGTTGAGAACGCTATATTCATTAATTAACAGCTTGGTGTTGGACGACCAATATTTTCTTGCGAGCTCAAAGGATTTTATAACCCAATCCCAGCCGGTAGTTCCATCTCCTCCAAGAGCATTTTTATAAACCGGCTGCGCGTGAAGCGGTTCGTTTACAACATCGCACATCGCGGCTAACGGATAACGCTGCCCGGTTTCTTTAATCCAGTTTTCAACTTCCTGGTACTGCGATGCAGAATCAAGCGAGCTCAAAAAACTTGGCTGCTGGTTTCCCCAGATAAGACAATGATGTTTATAGGGTAAATTATTTGAGACCGCATAATTATAAATATTATCAAGCTGCGTCCAGTTATAAGAGCCCTGAGTGTATTCAACACTTCCCCACTTGCCGGCATTTTCTGCAGTAACCTGGTTCCAATATTTTAAGAAGTTGGAATTGAAAGTGAAGCCGACAATATTTCCGACAAATTTACTTTTACCCGAAGCAAGCGTCTGTGCTATCAATGTATTTAAAGAAAAGAAAACTAAAGCCAACAACAGCAGACCGAAAGAGTGGAGCTTTATTTTATTCGGAAAATTTTTCCATAGCGCTTGTTTAAGCAGCAATGTTATTTCATTCATCATTTTTAGAAACCTTGTTTTTAGCGACTAATTAAAACAGTCGTATTTTTAATTGAGTTCAAGTTTATTTCATCAAAATAAATTTTTTAGTCGATGAAAAACCATCTGCTTTAAGCTGATAGAGATAAACACCGCTTGCCAATCCATTCCCGTTAAACGTAACAGAATATTGACCGGGTTGACGGAAACCTTCAAACAATGTAGAAACTTCCTGACCAAGCAGGTTAAATATTTTCAAAGCAACATATCCGTCCTTTGGAACAGAATAACTTATTTGTGTTGTCGGGTTGAACGGATTAGGAAAATTTTGAGCGAGATAAAAATTCTTAGGGAGTTTATCTTCACCGGTTTTAACATCGCTAATGCTCTTTACCAAACCGTTAATCGCGGCGCTCAATGTATCCACCGCCTTTCCTAAACTTGCTGCGGCGGAATTAGTATATGAATAATTCTGATCCCTTGCCGACTGCGCAAAAGTAAGCGCCGCTGCAAATTTATTCCAAGATTCGACAGTATAGCCATTTGACTTAAGTGAATCTATGCTCGTAATTAGCGAATCCAGTTTGTTATAATTTATGCCGACATCAACGATAGCGTAGAAAGCAGGTTTGCATTGATTTTTAGAATCCCACAAAGATGCGTTTGCAACAAATGCGTACTGATCGTTCAAACCGTCCTTGGAAACATTGATAATTTTACCGCGCCCCGATCTATAACTTCTTTCAACAAAGCATTTCATAAGCATTGCATATTGATTTGCCTGGGATGTTAATACGGAGGCAGAAAGCGTGCTGCTGCTTGGTTTTACATCCAATTCGGTTACCGCCATTTCGTTGCAAATAGGGTAAAATTTATTGTAGGTGGCAATCCAGCTTTCTGCGGTCGGCGAATTATATTGGTCGTGTTCTTGCATACCTATTCCGTCGATATATCCGGCCTGATATATCGGCGTTAAAATTCTTACGATGCCGTCTGCCTTGCTTGAAATCGAAGTATTGTAATCGTTATAATAAAGTTTAATCTGCGTCTCTCCGTATTGAATCGTGTACTTTCGCGCAAACTCAAACGCTTTTATTAAATAACTGTTATCTCCAAAAGTAAGATACCATTCGCTGTCGGATGTTCGATCCGATCCGTTATCGTTTACGGCTTCGTTTACAACATCAAAAGCGGTAAGCAAGCCGGGCCATCCTTCATGAATTATTCTAATAACTTCTTTGATATAATTTTCCAAACGCCCGGTCATTTTTTCTTTTGTTAATCTAGGCGCGGAAGATGAGTAACCGGTGCGGAAAAATCCTGTTCCAGGTGTTTGGCTGTGCCATACAAGCGTGTGACCGCGAAATGTAAATCCTTGCCTCTTGGCCCAGTTAAGCTGTGCAATCATATCGCCGTTAAACCTAACTACTGGATGTGTATCTACCGAATCTTTATCCGCATCCGAAGCTGCGCTGTAAGCCGCTGCACTTGCATTCATATCAATTGTGTACTGCGGTTTCATATTGTTACCCGGCGACATACTATTCATATGATATTGAATTAGATAACCGCCGTTTGGAGTAACAACTGCGGACTGACCTTGCACATACGGATCGCTTGTAAAACCAATATTTCTATAGGAGAGAAGGCAGCCGATGTAGAAATCATTTTTGAAGACATAGTGAAGGGCAGGCACATTTGTTTGCACGGTATCGGTTTGTGAATTAATCGTTGCAAAAGTCGAAAAAATGGCGACGGCAACAAAAATGTAAATTCTGTTTACTTTGTTTTGAATCAACTGCATTGGTAATTCCTTATAATATTTTAAATTATTAATTCGACACAAATGTTGTTATACTTGACGGTTCCAAAGCAACGGTAAAGCTTCCGTTAACGGCAGTTATATCTTTGCCTTGTTCGCAATTCTTTGACGATGAAGATGTGTAAGGAGTAACTGCGCTGAATGTTCCGTTCTCTACAGAAAAAGTTTGGTAAACTCTTGATGAATTTGTGTTAATTGCAACAATCACTACTTTTGATGTGCTGTCTTTATACGCGGAGATGAAAACATTTCTCTGAGGCGATGGGCCGGATTTTATTTTATGAAATCCGGGACGAATGAACCGCGCAAACTGCGACATGACATAACCTTTCTTTGTAACGCTGCCTAATGCCGGCCCGTTCGTACCGTCGCCGATCGGTCCATAATATCTCACAATGTACCACCATACATACGCACTCATATTTGCATTCATGCAATTATTTATACTGTTGGCTGTAGAAAGAGCTGCAGTCCAAGAAGTATCCATGTTAGCTCCGCTCCCGGGACTGTTTATCAAATATTCTGTCATCCAAACTTCTTTTCCTTTTTGCCTCGCTAGCGGGTAATCGGCTAAACCTCCGCCGTATATATGCCCGCATATAATATCCGTATTTGCACAAGAAACTGAATCATTTAAAATCGGATCGGAATAGCTGCGGTCAAAGTGGAATGATTCCGGAGCCATAACCTTCGTCCCTTGAATCGAAGCGGCGTTATCGTGCATGAAAGTATGTATTTCATCGGCAGTCCAGCTTGTCCATTGGTCGGTTATGTCCGGTTCGTTTTGTATTGATAATCCATAAATGGATACACCATTTTGCGTCATATATTTAATAAAAGAGTTAAGGCGATTGGCATATTGAGAGTACATATCATGACGGACCCTGCTGACACCATTTACTGTTTCAACCATATTAGAGGGCGCATACCAAGGCGAGGCAATAATCGTTACACCCATACTCTGAGCTTTTTTTGCTGTCGGTAAATATAAGTTCCAACGAGTGCTATCGGCCTCGACCATTATTCTAAGAATTGAAAATCCTATCTGACCGTTACCGGTACTAAAAGCGGTAGTAATTTGAGAACTTGTCATATCGGGTCGCCATAAAAGTATATTTGATGCGCCGAAACCTCTTATAACCTGCTGAAGACTATCTGAATAAACCGCGGCAACTGGAATGGCATACTGTGGATCAACATTAAAATTAATGGTTACATTACTTTCAATTAATTGGTTGTCAATTGTTTTGTTCACTATTGCCGGCGATGTGGTGCTTGTATTTTCAACCTTAACTTTAAAACTTCCGCTCGAAACTGAAACGGTTGTCTCACGAGTATCTTTAGACAATACGGCAGAATAAGATAGCGGTGAAGATCCGAAACTGCTTTTAGCGCCGGGGCTAAAAATCATCTTCTTCACCTGCACTTGCCCGCCGGCCTGGATTCTGTAGAAATAAATTCCGGCTGCTAATTTTTTTCCAAAATTATTCAACCCGTCCCATAAAACACTGTGCAGACCAGTTGTCTGCTCTCCGCCGGAAAATTTCTTTACTTCCCTTCCGAGAATATCATAAACGGTTATGTGAACATCTGTCTGTTGATTCAGTTTGTAAGAAATAGTAGTGGAAGTAGAAAACGGATTAGGATAATTCTGTTCCAATTGAAATTTTGTAGGCAGATTTTCGTTGCCGGATTCTACCGATGTAACCACATCAATTTTATAATTGCCCGATGCATCGGTAAGAGCAGAATATTTTTTAGTTGTATCGCTATTATCTATAAAGGTAACCGACGCATTTTGCACGCCAATGGTAGATGCCGTTACCTTACCGCTTACAGTAAATGTTTGAGCATTCGACTGCGAAAGAAATACTATCAGGAATATATAAACGGGTAGAAACAACATTTTATTCTTAACTAAGTAGTAGTGCAAATAGTTTTTCATAAATCTAAATCCTCGTTTGTATGTTCGTTGTTAAATTTTAAAAAGAGTCTTGCATCAAGCAACTCATTTTAACAGTACTAATTTTTTTGTATTGGTATAATTGCCCATGCTTAGTTTACAGAAATATAACCCGCTCGATAAATTGCTTCCGTCAAACCGCACGGAATATTTACCCGGGGATAAATGTTTATCAACCAGAGTACTTATCTCTCTACCAATTATATCGTAGACTTTTAAAGACACAAGACTATTTTCTGCGACTTGATAATTTATGGTTGTAACAGGGTTAAACGGATTAGGATAATTCTGCATCAAGAAGGGATTGCAAATTTCACGATTGTTACTTCCCATCGCGCCGGTAACTTTTTCTTTTATCAGCATAACTTCGCCGCTGTTGGGAACCGCATCAAACATTATGCAGCTTTTTGAATTTGCATTTACAATTTGAGAGTTAAGAATTTTACCGCTTTGGGTAGCTCTTGCAGAGGTCCATCCTTGGGGCAAAACCCTACGGATTGTAACCGGCAGATTATAAATTGAATCATCCAATGTGTCGGTCATGGATACTTTAATTAAAGTATCTTCTTCCGATACTTGCTTAACGGAAACATTATTTCTTTCTTTAATATACCGGGCGACGTTGCCAAAAGTTGATACCCAAAATTTATTTTCATTTTGACTTAAATAATCCAGCGCGCCTTTAAGTTCGGCAGAACTAGTAGGCGAATAACCGGGTTCGCCGTCAATTGCATGCAATAAAAAAACCACCCATCCGTTCGATGATGCAGCCGCATTTGCCTTATTTGTAAAGTCGTTTGTTCTTTGAACAGATCCCTGACTACCGCAAACAATAGAGCTGATATTCATGAAGTCGTGTGGAGTTTTTGATTCGACAACTCCGGAACATCCTCTTGCAGCAACATAATATTGTTTGCAAATTGATGAATTACCGAGAACACAATTCGGGTACGCGATTGTTAAACACTTTTGTCCTTCGATGTGAGAGTTTATTACGTCTTGAGAATTTTTCAATTCGGTTATTTGTTGATCATCTGTAAGCGAGCCAAGACTCGCGTGAGAAAGCGTGTGGCTCGCAACTTCATGACCGTTTGATGCCGCGGCTTGAAGTGCCGTCCAATTTGGCCCCCAATTGATGACGGTAAAAAAGGTCATCTTAAATCCGTACTTATCAAACATCGGCATCACAACCGAAAGCTGGTTGGGGCAGTTATCGTCAAACGTAAAACTTACGGCGCCGGACTTGAATTCCTGCCAGGTACCAACTTCATAAAGCGAGTCCAAAGTTTGAGCGGAATAAATTTCAGTGAATAACAATGTTGTAAAAACAATAGCCACAAAATTTTTGAGATTCATTTGACTTCCTATAAATAGAATAATTGATTTTTTTACCATCCATCTGTTCTAAATGGAGATGCCGGTAATCCTCCCTTGTTAAAAAGATTTGCGCCGGCAGGGTTATCTGCCCATGCGTATCTTACCGCTGCTGGATTTTTTATCTGATCGCTCCATACAACAATTTTATCGTTTCCTCCGTTAGGAGTCCCTTGCATAATTTTAGCTTGAGCCCCCACAAAATGTTTATCGGCTCCGGCAATGGCAAAACCTTTAAGTTGGCTGCTGCTTTTCGCAATTAATCCGCCATTGACGTTATTGAAGGAAAGGACAATTTTATTTCCCTCTATCTTCATCGAATTATAAATTGGTCCGGAGTAATTAACCGTATCGTTTCCGTAAGCAATTTTTTCGGCTGTAAGAAAAAGTCTATGACCTACATCTTTTTTATCGAGCGGATGAATATCATTCCATTCGCCGATGTCAATGGCAACGGCCATACCGGTATTCGGAAGAGACAAAGTTTTTAATTGAGCTTCGCGCAGTAAAGCCCAGCTGCTTTCGGAAGGATGACTTTTTGCTTCCATAAAATTTGGGAGCTGAACAAACAGGAACGGAAAAGCACCTTCATTCCATTTTTCTCTCCAATCTTTTATCATCGTAGAAAAAAGATTTCCATATTCGCCTGCCCTTTCGGCGTTCGATTCTCCTTGATACCAAATTACTCCTTTGATATAATAATTCAGCAGTGGGGCTATCATCGCATTGTACAGCCCGATAGGTTTCCATATTACAAAAGTTTGCCCGGCAAGCGCCGGCATCTCTGCGCCGAGTTTATACTTCCATTCACCTTCCAAGTTAATTGAATTTTTCCCGGCCACAATTGCGTATTGTTTATCTTCAACAAATCCTCCTTTGCCGGAATTACTTATCACACGAACGACAATAGTGTTTTCACCTTTCCTTAACACGCCGGCTGGAATATCAAATCTGCTTGGAGGATATTGATAACCGATTGTTCCGACAAAAACACCGTTTATAAATGCCGAATCGGCGTCAACTATTCTTCCCAAAATTAATTTGGCAGGTTTGCCAATCATTACTTCCGGGATGTTAACGTTTTTCCTAAACCAAACAGCACCGTTAACCATACCAAGTTTTGAATCTGCCCAGTAACCAGGCACTTTCATTGAATCCCACGTTGCAGTAATTAACGAAGGATTGTACCAATCGTTTTCTTTTTTATTTCCAACATCCCTCTTCCATAACTCGGTGTACCAGGCATTCGTCCTCGCATTATCGGCAGCTTCAATTTTATTAATCAACGTGCTGTCTTTAAACATTTCGGCTTCATTATAATATTTTGGAAATTTTTTTAACGAGTCGGCGCTTATCCAGGATTCAACCGGCGAACCGCCGAGACTGGCATTAATCAAACCGATAGGGACTTTGTATTTTTCATAAAGTTCTTTTCCAAAAAAGTATGCTACCGCGGAAAAGTCGGGAGTATTTTTTGGGTCCGCGCTTTTCCAGCTTCCGTAAGGCAAATCTTTTTCCGGGAAGTTAAAATTATATTTTTGAGCAACTGCAAACTGTCTTATGTATTTATTAGTTGAATTATCAATTTCTCCGGGGTAGTTCCAGCTAACTCTCTTCATCGGCAGTTCCATGTTGGATTGTCCCGAGCAAACCCAAACTTCGCCAACCAAGATATCGTGAACTGTAATTGAATTGCCGGCGCTTACCTGCATATCGTACGGTCCGCCTGCTTTTAATTTTGGAAGCGTTATACTCCAGTTTCCACCGGCATCGGCTTTAGTTTCATAAATCGAATTAAGAAACTTCACCGTAACTTTTTCATCTTTAGATGCCCATCCCCAAATTTTTATTTTGGCGTCGCGCTGCAAAACCATACCGTCGCTGATAAGTTTAGGCAATCTTACCTGACCCGGAGAAGTCATTGAGACGACAATCAAGAAAATTAAAATCAGTTTACTCCGTTTGGCATTAGTTATCATCTTAACTACCTTCTATTTAAGCAAAACAATTTTTTTCGTTTCAGCAAAGGAATTGGACTTCAGTTGACATAAATAAACTCCGCTTGCCAAACCTGTTCCTGTAAACGAGACAGCATAATTACCCGCCGGCTTCATACCATCAACCAAACTGGCTACTTCCCTCCCAAGCATATCATATACTTTTAGCGTTACCTTGCCGGCAACGGGCAATAGATAACCGATTACTGTTGTTGAATTAAACGGGTTGGGATAATTTTGATATAGAATATAGTTTGAGGGTATGATCGAATTTTGAGACCTATCCACATCAACTACTCCCGGATCGTTGCCCGTACTAAGCCATTTGGAAATTCTTTCATCCTCAAAATTTTTTTGCGCTTTCCACGATTCATATTTTCCCGGATACCAATGATACAAATCGCCCAGCGGAAAGCCGTACATTCCTGCAGTTAACAATACTTCATTTCTATATGCAAGGTTTTCTTCCAGCGGCCAGAGTCTTTCGATACTATTTTGAGGTTTCCAGGCCCAAGTTGTATCGCAGCAATCGAACCATTTATGATATAAAAATCCCTTGATAGCGCCGGTATCACTCGGCGGTAAAATAAAACCCGGATCGGTTGAATCATAAAGTGCGGAACTGTTCATATACGGAAATACTTTTGTACCATTTTCAGTTGCATTAAAAAATGCGATTGTACCGAGATTCATCATTGGTTGCGGAAACGGAACTTCATTGATTCGCCCGTATTCTATAAGTCTTTTACTTTCGCTATTACTGCGCATCCAGTCCCGTATCCATTCTTCGATATAGTAACTGCAATTGGCAAACAAAATACGCCTATCATTTTCTTTGAACGGAACATCAAAATCGAAAGCGGAAATACTGTCTATACGTATGGTTGCCCCGTAAGGTTCTCCGCCGTCGTATAATTCCAAAACCGGAATGCAGCCGTGCATATGAGCATTCACAAAAATTGAATTGGTAAGCGAGAGATTATACCACCAGCCCGATTCCAGCGAGTACATTACAACATTTAGAAATGTGCAATGATTAAATTTTACATGATCGGAATACTCGCCGCCCTCCTGCATTAATACATACCCGATATTTGCGAATGTGCAATTCTCGAATGACAGACTATCTATGTGGTAACCGGTTGAAGCAAACGGGAATGAAACTGCTCTCCCGTAATATCTAAAATGAGGATCGGTGTTATTCTTCCAGTAACAGTTATTAAATGAACCGTTGAAGTTTTTACATGCAACAGTTACAGAACCACCGCCAAGGGTTGATACACAACTATAATCTATTATAACTCCGTCAAAGACACATTTATGCACCTGTACTTTTTTAGGGTCATCGCGAAAAACAGTACAAGCCTGAATTTGCTGTCCAATTGTAGTGGCGTGCAGCAGCCAAATGTTTTTTAGAGTAAGATCTCCTTCGCAAACAAATAAATAATTAATCCGAAAAGTCCAGCCGTCATATTTCGGAGAACATAATATTTGCGGCGGAGCTGTCTCTTGTCGTTGGCCGGATTCGGGGGCAACAATTGTAAGATGTTCTCCCGCTGGAACAAGTATAGAATCTGATAAAACATAGTAACCATTTGGTTCTAGAAAAAATATCGTGCTGGAAAGTTTACCGGCTTCCTTAACTACTTTAACCGCGTAATTAAGATTTCCTTCGCCGGTCGGAAGATCGCTTGGAACCCTGACTGTATCCGGCTGAGCGCTTATTGGATCTGGAATGATGAATGAAAAAGTGACAAAAAGGAAAACACGGATTTCCAATTCCTTCATAACCGAGAAAATTTTTCTTTTTTGTTTTACACTTTTCATGTTGACTGCTCTAAAACTTTTTTGATTTCCAAATACAAAATCACTTAATCAAAACAATTTTTTTTGTTTCAGCAATGGAATCGGACTTCAATTGGCATAAATAAACTCTGCTTGCCAAACCTGTTTCTGTAAAGGGGACTAAATAATTGCCCGCGGGCGGTACGCTAAGACTTTGCAGACCGTCTTTGACTGAAACATACTTTCCATTTGAAGCTTGCGAATCGCTTAGAATATCCCGACTCTCGCCGACGGCCGTGCATTCGTCTTCAAAATAAATTGACTTGCCGTTATCATTATTCGAAACCGTATCTCTGCCGGTAAATAAATTTAGGTCAACCGCTTCCCCCATCATGTGATGACCGACTTCACTAGGATGCAAATGATCGCCGGAATCGCCGATTGGAACAAGACTTAAAGTATCGGCAGGATTACGCATCGCTTTATCGAAATCAATTACGCCGTCAAAAAATCCGCCGGTCCTAATCCATCTATTTACTATTTGTCTTTCCGCCTCATGACTTGCCGAATAATACGACGATCCCTTCATAGGAAGAAGAGTTGCGCCGTAAACAAACATACCTTTAGCGTGTGCGCTTTGTATCATCTGCTTGTAGGCGTCGATTAAATTATTTCCTACTCCCGATCCCCAGGCATTACCTATGTCATTTATTCCTTCAAAAATAATTACCCACTTTACGCCTCTCTGCCCAAGCACGTCACGATCAAATCGGCTTAACGCAGATGGCCCCAAACAATTACGAAGCACGCAATTTCCTCCAATGCCCTCGTTGAGTACGGCAATATGCCGAGTTGCAGGATTAGCTTGAAGGCGGCGGGAAAATTCATCCGGCCAACG
>DAIEQA010000126.1:0-8331 GCA_027348115.1 Ignavibacteriales bacterium | reverse complement strand
GCTTTCCCACTTGGCTACGTCGCTCGTTACTCCTTTTTCTATCTTCAACGAATGTGTCTTCGAGCGGTACTGATCCGTGGCCCACGTCAGCGTAGCTCCTGCCGGTTCGTTACCCTTCGTCCAGTACGACGGCATGTCGCCCTCGAAACCGCCTATGCTATTTATACCCGCCTGAGCAAAACTCACGACCGGGAATATCATCGCAAGAAATACAATTCCGGAAAAACAGTGTTTTAAATAGACTAATATTTTTTTCATAACTGCTCCCTTAATGATTAACGAATTGATATTTAATTACGTTATTATCTCTTCCGGAGTAGAACAGATTTTTGGTATCGGATAAGTCCAATTCTTTTGTAGAAAATTTTTCGACATCTATTTTTTCTGAAACGAGCAAATCGACGGCTCGTTGAAACGTAAAAGGATTTAGCAAGGATGTGCTGATAGAAAGTTCTTTATAAAAAGCTTCCTGCAAATTGAACTCAACCGTTGTGTTCTTCGGGCTTAATCCGAAGATGAGCACTCTTCCGCCTCTTTTAGTAAGATTAAAAGCGAGATTAACTGCAGCCGAATTCCCAACACATTCAACAACAACATCAGCTCCGCCGTAAGTGAGATCGGAAATATTTTCAAATAATTTTTTTTGTTCTGGATTAAAAGCATAATCGGCTCCCAAAGTCAATCCGATTTTTTGCTTGTTATCTACCGGCTCTAATAAAATTATTTCCGAAGCTCCGGCAATTTGTGCCAATTGAACCATCAGTAATCCAATAGTTCCTCCGCCTAAAACTACAACCGTTTCGCCGTGCTTAATTTTAATTATATCCATGCCTCTCAGGCAGCATGAAAGCGGCTCTGTATATGCGGCTTTATTTAACGAAAATGATGTAGGCAAACGATAAACTTGCGACGAAGGAACAATTGTATATTCCGCTAATCCGCCATTAATATTAACACCAAGAGCTTTTAAGTTTTCGCAGTAATTAACTTTTCCATTACGACAATAGAAACACTTACCGCAGTATATATTGGGATCTACAACAACATGGTCGTCATTTTCAAAGAAGTCTACTCCAAAATTTTTATCTATTACAATTCCGCTAAACTCGTGACCGATAATGACAGGCAAATCAACCTTTGCTGATCCATCAAACAAATGAAAATCTGTTCCGCAAATTCCTGCAGCTTTAACTTGAACCAGTACCTCACCATTTTTCAATTTTGTGAGAGGGTAGTCGATTATTTCCAAATGTTTATGTGCTCTTAACTGCAGTGCATGCATAATAATTAGTAACTTTTTTTTCTAAATATTCTTCCTGGTAGATTCTCTTGCGACAAGTTCGACAGGGATTAAAGTTTTTCTTGGGGACGAATCGATATTTTCCACTACATTTACAATTAGTTTCATCGCCTCAACGCCCAATTCAATTTTAGGGACTTTAATGGTGCTGATAGTCGGTTCAACGAGAAGGTCAGATTCAACATCATCAAAGCCGATCAAACCTATATCGTCGGGCACTTTGTATCCATGCTCTTTTAAATATTGTAATACTCCAAGTGCCATTGCATCGTTACAAGCAAAGACCGCTGTAATATCTGCGGCTTTGTTAAATAATTTTTCCGCTGCCGAATAGCCTGTTTGCTTTGTAGTGTTCTGTTCTTCCGTGCTGATATACGATTCATTTATATCAATCGAAGCCTGCGCCAGAGCTTTTCTGTAACCATAAAGCCGATCGGAAATACTCGGATGATTAAGGTCGCCGCCTACAAATCCGATTTTAGTATTTCCCAGGTTTATTAAATGTTGAGTGGCGAGCATTCCTCCTTTTATGTTGTCTATCATAACAACGGGAAAGTCGCCGTGCGGAGGATAATAGTCAACAAACACCACAGGAATATCAATTTGTTTTACGCGGTCTAAAAACGGAAGCGGTACTTTACCGGCGATGATAAGACCATCGACACTTTTCTCTTCTATAAAACGCGGAAGCGGAGAGCTCTTTTCAAAATTAGAATCCACAGTTGTAAGCAGCACATAATAATTTGTTTCCCGTGTTGCGAACTCGGTTCCTAAAAATATTCTCGTATAAAACGGTTCGGTTTTTAAGAAGTGATCTTCAGTAAGAACAAAGCCAATGTTTCCTGTTTTTTTGGAAACTAGTCCCCTTGCCGATCTCGACGGATAGTAATTTAGCTGCTTAATAACCTTCAAAACTTTCTTGCGTGTCTCGGGTGAAATCCGCTTATGATTATGAACTACAAGAGAAACTGTGGCGGTAGAAACGCCTGCTTTTTCTGCTACATCTTTGATTGTATATGACATAAGTTAGGTTAAACGTTTAACTGATTCAAATATAATTCAACATGACTTTTATGTCAAGTTAATTTTTGGAATCCAATTCTTTATTTTTTAGCTTTATATACATCACAGACAGCAAATCGGATAAAAAATTTAGTTAAACGATTTAGCAATATCGCAATAAATTAAATTTCGAACCTATAGTATTGAGCAGAATAATTCGAGAATGTTAGACCGGAGAACAAATAATTTTTATCTACCGTACGCACTTAATGCGATTGATTTTATGAGAGCTGAAGAATCGGGGACAAAGAAAATATTTATACATATTTCTACGGAATCATTCGGTAACGCACATTTTTTTGGTTAAGATATATGCAAATTTTAGATTAGATAGTTTTTACTTTTCAAGTATCGATTCTCTTTGATGATAGATTACATAATTTGCGTTAACCTCAATTTATGTCAGCGCAAATTTTTTTCAGAATCTCCGAATCACATTTTGAATACTTCTTTTCTTACAGTTACTCTTTCCAGTTTATCCATGGCCACTTCTACACCGATGCCGGGTTTTACAGGAACAGTTATAGTTCCGTCAGGATTTAATTCAAATGCTGGTTCTACGATATCTTCCTTGTAATATCTTTTGCTTGCCGAAATATCTCCGGGCAAAGTAAAATTAGGAAGCGAGGCCAATGCAATGTTACCGGCGCGTCCAATTCCTGATTCCAACATACCGCCGTGCCATACCGGAATGTTTTGCACGACGCACAAATCATGAATTAATTTAGACTCCGTGAATCCCCCAACTCGACCCGGTTTGATATTTATTATCTTGCAGCTGTTCAACCCCAATGCTGCGCGGGCATTCGCTAGAGAGTGAATGCTTTCATCAAGGCAAATCGGCGTGATCAATTCTTTTTGAAGTTTTGAGTGCTCATAAATATCGTCATAACCAAGCGGTTGTTCAATCAATAAAAGATTATAATCATCCATAGTTTTGAACAACCCGGCATCATCAAGACTATAAGCGGAGTTTGCGTCAACCTGAAATAATATATCCGGAAATTCTTTTCGAACAGCTTTGACAAACTGCAAATCTCTGCCGGGCGCAATTTTAATTTTTATTCTTTTGTATCCTTCCGCAAGGTAGTCTTCAATCTTTTTAAGCAGCACAGCTACATCGGATTGTATGCCGATGCTCACACCCACGTCAACCTTATCTCGTATGCCGCCCAGCATTTTCGAAAGAGAAATCCCTTCCGCCTTTGCGAATAAATCCCACAGAGCAGATTCCAACCCGGCTTTTGCCATACGATGACCGCGCACGCGATCGCCAAGTTTAATTGCATTCTTAACGGATAAAATATTTTTACCGAGCAACCCCGGAATTAAAAAATCTTTTAAAATGTGCCACACGGTTTGGACAGTCTCGTACGAATAAAAAGGCGTTCCCTCAGCAACAGACTCGCCCCAGCCGGTTAGTCCTTGCGAAAATACGCTGACTATAATATGTTCTTCGTCATATTCAACACCCGTCGAAGTTTCGAACGGAGATTCTAAAACCATCTTAATGTGACGCATTTCAATTTTTTCGATCAGCATTACCAGCTCCCAAAATTATTAGATCACTTTCGAATAATCTATCGATTCGCAATACATTGACATGTTCCAGCAAGAATTAATGTCCTTTAAGCGAAGAAATCTTTTCCATTTTTTCAACGCCGCTCAGTTTTGACCATAAGTATCCATAAATTGCTACAACGGCAAAACAAAACATTGGCATTAAAAAGCTGACCGACATATTATAAACATCTCCGAGATATCCCATCAGCTTGGGCATAATTGCCCCGCCGATAATTGCCATAACAATGAAACCCGAAGCTCGCTTTGCCTGCACCCCCAACCCGTAGATACCCAGCGCGAAAATTGTTGGAAACATTATCGACATAAACAAAAAACTTAGGAATACGGATGCTACGGAAATCCAGCCAAGTTTTAGAACCACAACTCCGCAAAGAAATACATTTATTAACGCATAAGTGCCGAGCACTCTGTGAGCTTTTAATTTTCTTAGAATAACAGCACCGGATGCCCGGCCGATTAGGAAGAGCGGGAACCCGATTGTACCGAGCAAAAATGTAGCTCCCTGCTCATTTACAAAATAACTTCCGCCGCGAAGCACTGCACGATCTTTAAAGAACCAGTTCCCTGCAAGCGATTGAGAGATAGCAGGAATTTCTTCTATCATATAATTAATAAAGAAGCTGAAAATTCCTGCTTGCGCTGCAACATATAAAAACTGAGCGAGAACCGCGCCGGTAAAATGCGGGTGCCTCCAGATGGACCGTTTAATTCCCTCTTCTTTCGAATCGCTCAAATGATATTCGTCTTCCGTATTTAGATCCGGAACATTCGCAAAATAAAAAATGACGGCCATCACAAGAACGATAATAGCAACAACCATATAAGGTATATAAAGCCGTCCCTGTGCAACATCTGCTCCCTGCGAAGAATAGAAAAATGTGCCGCCTATAATTGGGCCGAGTATCCAACCGATGCCGTTGAACGACTGCGCAAAGTTGATTCTTGTTGCCGCATACTGCTTGGGACCAAGCACTGTTGTGTACGGATTGGCAACTGTTTCCAAAATAGTTAGACCCATTGCAATTAAACAAACTCCCAGAAGGAAAGCCCAAAACGCGGAGATGCTTGTGGCGGGTATGAACCAGAAACCGCCAAGCGATACAAGAGAAAGTCCCGCAATAATACCGCCCTTATACCCGAGCTTGCGCGCAAGCCAGCTTGCTGGCAGCGCCATCAAAAGGTACCCGAGATAATGCGCAAACTGAACCCATGCAGATTGTGCTTTTGATAAGTGTAAATAATCCTGGAAGTGTTTATCCATTACATCGATCATTCCGTTGCACGTTCCCCATAATAAAAATAGTGTGCTAACAAGAACAAATGTGAAAATATAGTTCTTACCGTCTTCGGTTTTAAACATTCTTGATAGATCCATATTTATTTCCTTGTGAAACTTTTTGATTAGTTAGCGTTGCAACTTTTTTATCTATAGAGCGGGCCGAAATTCTTACAAGCCCTATAATCCGCACCTTCCAAATCTTTTGTACCGAAAGCGTTCCACGAACTAGGTCTGTAAATTCTTTCCTCTGAAACATTATGCATGTTTACAGGAATTCGAAGCATCGAGGCCAAGGTAATTAATTTATCTCCAATATGACCGTAACTTATCGCGCCGTGGTTTGCGCCCCAGTTTGCCATTACAGAATACACGTCTTTAAAAGCGCCTACGCCTGTAAGAACCGGAACAAACCATGTAGTCGGCCAAGTAGGACTGGTTCTTCTTTGCAAAATTGAATCGACATCTTTCGGCAGATCAACTGTGTATCCTTCCGCCAACTGCAAAACGGGACCAAGACCTTTAACTAAATTAATGCGCGACATCGTAACGGGCATATTTCCTTCCGTTAAGAATTGAGAAGAGAATCCGCCTCCGCGAAAATATTCAAGCTCGGCCGGGCACCATTTTATAGCATTCAAACAACTCTCGGCTTCGGCGGAAGTAATTTCCCAAAACGGTTTCATTGCCGGTTTGCCTTTTAATCTTTGTCTGCCTGTTCCGTCCAATGTTGACGAGCCGGAATTAATCAGGTGAATAATTCCGTTTGCGGCCATTCCTTTGAGCGATTTTCCAGTAACGCGTTTAACGGCAGACGGACTCCAGTAAGTACGCACATCGGAAAAAATTTGCGAGGTATTAGTAAGAAGATGACCGAACAGCATTGCCGCGCCGTTAAGACTGTCGTTCTCAGTGGCCATAATAAAGGGCTGGCGTACGCCGTTCCAGTCAAATGAAGAATTTAAAATCGCTTCAAGAAAATCTCCGTTTGGAAAATGATCTGTCCAGTGTCTCTGTCCTTGAAAACCTGCTGCGATAGCATTATGTCCCAATGCTTCTTCGACGAATCCGAGTTTCTCAAGCACCGGATTGCCGATCATCAAATCGCGGCTGATTAAAGTCATCTTCACAACTGTTTCCCATTCGTAATTTTTTCTTTCACGCGATGATTTATTTTTATTTATATCCTCGCCTTCCTTGCAATATTTCTTTGTCCATGCCAGCGCTTTTTGAAATTCATTCCCGTCATAAATTTTTTCTTCGATTCTTCGGACGAGTTCCGACATGTCCACGTATTCGTTTCTCATTCCCAGGTAATCCCGGAAGAAATTGGGATCGACTACAGAGCCGGCTATGCCCATAGACACAGAGCCAATCGAGAGATAAGATTTGCCTTTCATCTCCGCTGCTGCTAGACCGGCTTTTGCAAAACGAAGTAATTTTTCCTTAACGTCGTCCGGTATGGCTGAATCATTTTTATCTTGAACGTCATGACCGTAAATACCAAAAGTGGGCAGACCGGTTTGAGTGTACCCGGCAAGCGCGGCAGCAAGATAAACAGCACCGGGTCTTTCCGTACCGTTAAATCCCCACACTGCTTTTGGTATAAGAGGGTTGGAATCCATGACCTCGGTTCCGTAGCACCAGCATGGAGTTACTGTTAAAGACACACCCACTCCTTCGCGTTGAAATTTTGCAGCGCACTCCGCCGCTTCCGCTACTCCGCCGATACATGTATCCGCAATTACTATTTCAACCGGCAGTCCGTTTGGGTGGCGAAGATTTTCGCTCAAAAATCTCGAGGCCGATTTTGCCATCTGCATCGTTTGATTTTCCAGAGATTCTCTTACGCCTTTTCTTCTTCCGTCAATTACCGGGCGTATTCCTATCTTAGGCATTCCTCCCTTTAGCCTGTTGACCGGTCCGTTCATCTTAAAATTTTCTTTCGACATGATCTCTCCTCGACTTTAGTATTTTTTATTTATGATTTAAATTTTCCCACAAGAATCCCCTTCTACCAATTTTGGTTTCAACACAATATTCTTTACGGATACTTTCGGATTTTTTATTTTTTCAATCAGGCGTTTGATAGCCAGATCACCGAGTTTTTCAATCGGCTGCACCACGCATGTAACTCTCGGTTCAAATATTTCATACCCGGAAATCTCGTCGAAACAAATCAACGAGACATCGCGAGGAATTTTCTTCTTAAGATTTTTTAAGGATTTAATTGCCCCCAGCATCATTAAACTGTTAAACGCAAATACGGCTGTGGGTTTCTCTTTCTTTGAAAACATTTCAGTCACGGATTTGCATGCCATGGCTTCATCAAATTCACAATTGAGAACAAAATTCTCGTTGGCCGGCAGTTTGTGCAGATTCATCGCCTTCAAAAATCCTTTGTACCGTTCGATGTCGGGAAAGAGAATGCCGGGACCTTTTAAGACGGCGATGTTTTTATGCCCAAGCTTAATCAAATACTCCGTTGCTTTATATGCGCCCCAATAATGATCTGTTACAACAAAATCATTTTTTAATTTCTGCGAGCGTCTGTCAATCAAAACAAATTTGATCTCGCTTCTTTGAAGATATTCAACCGAAGTTTCGGAAGTTGGAACAATAAGTATTCCGTCGACCCGCTGGGATTGAAAGAGTTTTATATACTTCATTTCTTTGGCGGGTTCTTCATCGGTATTGCATAAGAGTAAATTGTAATTATGTAGACTTGCGTAATCTTCGATATAACGGAATAGATTATTGAAGAATGTGTTTTTAATATCGGGTAAAATTACGCCGATTGTGTTTGTTTCTTTCTTGACCAGCGAACGCGCAATCTGACTGGGCTGATACCCGAGTTCATCCATAATCCTATGAATTTTCTGAATTGTTTTATCGCTGACAATTTCCGGATTATTCAAAACTCGGCTTACCGTCATTACCGAAACTTTAGCCTTGTGTGCAATATCAATTATAGTTGGCATAATTTTAAAAAATGTTAAACGGTTAACATTATAATACTTTTTTCGGGTGGTTATATCAAGAGCGAGTAATGGACATATTAAATTTCTTTTTCAGTGATAGACATGTAAGAGTGCTTATCCATTTTGCA